>JAJAYT010000425.1 GCA_026786085.1 Microcoleus sp. CAN_BIN18
CCACAATACTCACCAAAAATCCCCAAATACCGTATTTGTAGGGGCGGGTTCGCTAACAATTTATGCCTAAAATCAAACATCTCAAAAACCCGCCCCCACCAAGCAAAATCCCCAAATACTATGTTTTTGCTATAAATTCTAAAATATGCTGCGCGGTAATCTGCGGCTTTTCTAAGTGGGGAACGTGTCCGCAATCGGGTATCCAAATTAATTGAGAATTTACGATCGCACTTTTGAACTTTTCCGCATCTGCCGTCCCCAAAATTCGGTCTTGTTTCCCCCACAAAATCAGTGTTTGCTGCTGAATCTGCGACAGTTGCTCCCCAAAACCACAGTAACCACCGCTTTTGGTAAAAGCAATTAAAGCTTGATTCCAATTGGGTGCTTCCAAGTGCAACGCAGCGCAAGTTTGAGCATCCACAGAAGCCAAAGTTTTATCGAAATAAGCATTAACGCTAATTTTTTGACGGATTTTAGGGTTTCGCAAAAATGAAGTTGCCAAATATCCTAAAGGCGGAATTAAAAATTTTCCGTTATTAGCTGTGATGGCAAAACCAGCGCTATCTATTAAGATCAATTTTTTGACGAGTTCGGGATGATTGAGAGTGAAATCAATTGCTGCTGCACCTCCCATTGATGCACCAATTAAGATTACAGGCTGCGAAATTAGCGTTTTCCAGAAGTAGTAAAGATGACTTCCAATCGCCTTCGCACTAAAAGGTAAACCCGCCGCTCTTTCTGTAAAGCCAAAACCCAGTAAATCGACTGCCCAAGTTTCATTTGTTTGGGCCAGCAGCGGCAACAGACGGCGGTATTCAAACAGGGAACTGTCGAAGCCGTGAACTAGCAAAATAGGCGTGTTTCCGCTGCCTTGACGCACGTAGGTTGTGCTAATTGGCTGCTGGCTGAGACTCGTTGTAATTGCCTCCTGTTGAATGCTTTGGGCTAAGGCTATTGATGTGGATTCTGTTAGTTGTGCGATCGACTTTGGGAGAAAACTGGCTGGCATAATTCTTAATCAATTGTTAAACGGTACGGGCGGGAGCGGGTTAAGTCTGTATGCTCGATCGCCCTTGTTTAAGTATTTAGGTCGATCGCTACTTAGTATCGCTTTGCCCAGGATAAGGCTGAGTTTGTTAACCAAATGCTAAATATTTGAGAATTGTTGCTAATAATTCCTTTTTAGTTTACTATGCTTAAGGGCAGTAGGTCTTGCTTGCTCGTTATTTAAGCGCAAATCAGCATCTAGCGCCAGAGAGATTAAAACTAGGAACCGGCCAAAAACTCGTCTAATGTCTGGGCGTGGGGAATAGCTGTCTCTGAAATATTCAAGGGGAAAGAGTTCGCTAGAACGGGGGATTTAGCCCTGTCTGCGATTGTAGATCGATCGTATTGAGAATAAATCTCAAGTCGATCGTACCAGCAAGCCAAACAACTTGTTACTAAAGTCGATCGACTTCCAAAACAGATGAACCAACAATACGGCCAACAGAACCAAGAGTCAAACCCCGCACAGTTCAAGGGTTTTACCTTTTACGGCGAGACACCAGAAGTCTCTCAAACCGAAGACAGCAGCACAGAAGTTCAACCAGGCTCAGCTCAGAGTAAATCATTTCCGCTAGCAATGGCAAGCATCGGCGACAAGCTGCGGATAGTTAAACTCAAGGGTTCAGAAGGCACTGTGCGCCGCCTTATCGGCATGGGATTTGTCTCCGGCATCGAAGTTCAAATCATCAGCAATTCAGGTGGTTCTGTGATTGTAGCAATGGGCGACAATCGCATCGGTTTGGGGGCGGGTATGGCACAGAAAATTATGTGCATGAATTAAGGGAATTGCCATAAATCTACAGCAATCTTATTTCATTTGTGAACAAGATTTTTTTTATTAACCGCAGAGGGCGCAGAGGGCACAGAGGAAGAGAAAAGAGAGATATTCACAAATGCTGAGAGGGTTGCTAAATTCAAGACTTTGATTAAATTTGTACAAATTTAAACTGAATCAAAAAAATAAATGAACGAGAAGAAACAACTGGGAGATTTAGCTGTTGGCAGTACCGGGAAAGTGGTTGGCTATGAAAAAACAGCCCGCGCTTACGGCAAATTGTTAGCAATGGGATTGACACCGGGAACTGAGTTTACTGTTACTCGTTATGCACCTTTGGGAGATCCCATAGAAATTCTAGTACGGGGTTTTAAACTCAGTTTACGCAAAGATGAAGCTAAAACTCTATTTGTAGAAGAAGTGAAATAATGACTAAGCAAATTATTGGATTGGTAGGTAATCCTAACTGTGGTAAAACTACCTTATTTAATGCCCTGACTGGTGCTAATCAACGAGTAGGTAATTGGCCTGGAGTCACTGTCGAACGTAAAGAGGGAAAATACACTCATGATGGTTTAGCAATTACGATTGTTGACTTACCGGGAGTTTATTCCCTTGATGCGGAAGATGGAGATACGGGATTAGATGAATTGGTGGCGCGAGATTATCTGTTGTCTGGCGAAGCTGACGTAATTATTAATATTGTTGATGCTTCTAACTTAGAGCGCAATTTGTATCTCACTACCCAAATTTTGGAGATGCGCGTACCGACAATTTTGGCGCTGAACATGATGGATGTTGCCAAAGAACGGGATTTCAAAATTAATATTAGCAAACTTGCAGAACGCTTAGGCTGTACGGTAGTGCCGATGAGTGCTGCTTCTAATGACGGATTGCCTCTGTTGCGGGATGCTATTAATCGCGCGCTAGCCAAGCTGATCGTACCATCTGCCTATGTCGCTTATCCGGCTGCGATCGAAGATGCGATCGCCCAACTAATCCCACACATCGAAAAACACAGTCCCAAGCGCACCGTAGATGCCCGTTGGACTGCCCTGAAACTCCTAGAATATCAGGATGAAGTCGCCCCGGAACTCGCAAATACAGAATTAGAAAAATCGTTGTTCCCCACCGCCGCAGAGTCCACGAAACCCTCGATGATGACCTCGATATTATCATCGCTGACAGTCGTTACACCTTCATTCGTAACTTAACCCAAGGCGTGGCCGAATGTTCTAGGGAAGTCAAAACCAACGTTTCCGACAAAATCGACCAAATTGTTCTCAACCGCTTCTTAGGCATTCCCGTATTCTTAGCGGTAATGTACTTAATGTTCACCATTTCGATTAACGTTGGGGCAGTATTTATCGACTTTTTTGATATCACATTGGGCACAATCTTTGTCGATGGTTTCGCTAAACTTTTAGAAAGCATCAGCGCGCCCGGATGGTTGATTGGACTGTTAGCAAAAGGTGCTGGTGGTGGCATTCAAACCACATCTACATTTATTCCGCAAATTGGGATGATGTTCTTATGTTTGTCAGTTTTAGAAGACTCCGGCTACATGGCTAGGGCCGCCTTCGTGATGGACAGATTAATGCGATTTGTCGGACTTCCTGGTAAATCCTTTGTACCGATGATGGTAGGTTTCGGCTGTAATATTCCCGGAATTATGGCGACGCGGACATTGGAAAATAAGCGCGATCGCACAATGACGATTATGATGAATCCATTCATGTCTTGTAGCGCCAGATTAGCAGTTTACGCCCTATTTTGCGGTGCATTCTTCCAAGTCGGCGGTCAAAACATGGTATTGGGACTTTACCTAATCGGAATTCTAGCCGCAGTTCTCACCGGACTAATCCTCAAGAATACCATCCTCCAAGGAGAAGCCGCACCCTTTGTCATGGAATTGCCACCATATCACATTCCTAAGCTCAAAGGAGTGCTGCTGCGGACTTGGGACAGATTGAAAGCGTTTATCACAAAGGCCGGAATTGCGATCGTCATCATGGTGATTATATTAGGATTTATGAGTTCAGTCGGCACCGACGGTTCCTTCGGCAAAGACAACAGCAAAGACTCAATTCTTAGCGCCGTCGGCCGCGCCGCAACACCTGTATTTACACCAATGGGAATCACCCAAGAAAACTGGCCTGCTACCGTCGGTTTACTAACAGGAGTATTTGCAAAAGAAGTCATGGTTGGAACCTTAGATTCCTTGTACACTCAACTAGCAGATGAACAAAAAGCAGCAAGCCCAGAACCGGAGAAAGAAGAAGAATTTAGCTTCTGGGGAAATATCGGCAAAGCATTTTTCAGCATACCAGAAAATCTCACAAAACTTCCCGGTCAAATTTTCGATCCCCTCGGCTTTAGTTCTGCTAATATTACAGACCAAAACACAGCAGCAGAAGCGCAAGGCATCTCTGGTAGCACCTACGGACAAATGTCCCAACGCTTCGGTTCTAATAAAGCAGCCTTTGCCTATTTGCTGTTTGTATTACTGTACTTTCCTTGCGTCTCAGCCACGGCCGCGCTTTACCGTGAAACTAATTTGGGATGGACTGTATTCGCGGGTCTATGGACTACTGGTGTCGCCTATTTCACAGCAGTTGAATACTATCAAATAGCCACTTTTTTAGAGCATCCAGCATCATCTATTGCTTGGATTGGAGGACTTGCCGTAACTATGGCTGCCGTCCTTTTGGGATTAAAGATTGCTGGTTCAAAACGCTTCAAACGTCGCGAAGCAATGAGTCAGTAGTTGGGTGGGGGCGGGTTTACAATATTATTTATTTTTGGCATAAATTGTCTGTGAACCCGCGCTACAAACCCTAAAATTATTAACCAATGAATTCACAAAAAAACATCCCAGGATTCTGTCGGGGCGGGTTCACCAACCATCAACATAAACCACCAAAAATCTCAAAACCCCCCCCCCACCCGACCACTATTC
>JAJAYT010000426.1 GCA_026786085.1 Microcoleus sp. CAN_BIN18
AATATAGCGGTTCTCAAAAAAGTGAGGTATGCCCTATGCCCTATGCCCTATGCCCTATGCCCTATGCCCTATGCCCTATGCCGGATAGTACCTCATCTTTCTGAGAAAGACTATAAAGCCAGTCCAAGGCTCTATTTGGGCTTGAAATTTGTTGCAGTCCCGTTAATCGAGCGAGAAATTGGTTGATCGTTCGGACTTTAGTCCTCATAGAACGAAGGACTGAAGTCCTCACTACAAACCTATAATCCTGATTTTACTAGACAGGGATGCTACCGGATTTGATATCACTACTAACCTCAATAAAATTGTTTGGTAATGAGGACTTTAGCCCTCGGTTTTATGTGGACTAAAGTTATCACTACCAACCGATCATCGTGATTTTACTGGAGATGATTTGATTTATAAGATTCGATATCTATGGGAATTGCTTAACTCAAAAATATAAAACTTTGTCTTTTTAAAAGAATATTTTTTTTTGCTGGGGCGTTGCTCCGACAGCGCCCAAAATATGCCATCTCAATGTCGATGACCTGATTGGTGGTAGTATGCTAAGATATTCCAAAACCACGCGGTAATTAAGTGGACAAACTTGAGACAGACATAGAGGCAATTTGCTCTGAGATTGAGGCATTGCGTCGGGAACGCCAGCAGCTTAGCATTGGCGCTGCTGCTCCTGTAGGCGATTCGCCCCAGGCGATCGCCGATGCTTACCGCCGTCACGCCAGGGAAACTGCACAAGTGTCGGCAGAAATCAAGGGGATAGATGATGCGATCGCCGCTTTGTCGGCTCAACTGAACCAAAAACAGCAGCAGTCGATCAAGTTGCAAAGAATTAGTCCGATGGAGGAGCAGGTTGAAGAAGGAAGAACCCTCGCTCGCGGACACGCGGAACGGATTAACAAACTGGCGGGGGAATTGGCGGCGGAAGTGAAGGGACTCAAAGCCATCGCTGACCAAATTAGCCCCAGCTATTGGCAGGTTTATTATAAGCCTTTTATTACTGGTTTCAAGAGTATTTCTGTTCCGTACGTGCGATCGGACGGGGATGTTTGGACTATTGTCAATCGAGTAGTTTGAGAGGTTGCGGGAGCAGAAATTGGAAGTACCCAAGACAAGTTTTTTCTGTCCCTATTCCTCTACATTAACCGCGCAATAGTTGCTTAATAGTGCCGACCAATTCTTGAGGGTGAAATGGCTTGGCGATATAAGCGTCGGCTCCTTGTTTCATTCCCCAGTAGCGATCGAACTCTTCGCTTTTGCTCGAACACATTACCACCGGCAGATTCTGAGTTTTGGGGTCGCTTTTGAGCCGGCGACAGACTTCGTAGCCGTTCATCCGCGGCATCACGATATCCAGAACGACTAAATCCGGGCGGTTGGCCTTGATTTGCTCTAGAGCTTCTACACCATCACTAGCTACCGTGACGTTGAGTCCTCTACCTTTGAGCAAGTCGGCGATCATCTCCCGCAGAGTGACGCTATCATCAACAACCATAACTGTACTCATAGAATAATCCCTACCAAGTTTCTGGGTTGAAACGTTCACATTAACGTTTGCATTAACGTTCGCCTTCAAAGGTGTCTTTGCCTGATTGAGATTACGCTCTGCTAGATGTAGTTTACCCACTTTTGCTCATTTCCCAATCATTTTTTGAATAAATATCTCGAAATAAAGATCCGCGTAATCTCGGTTGACACACGAGGCTCTGTCCGTTAGTCTATCATTTTCTTTCTCAAATGGTAGTTTTGTCAAAAAATCAGAGTGCACCTTGAGTTGCCCAATTTCCGATCTAGTTCAGGCGGGCTGCGCCGCCTGCATCAAAATTTGTCTATTTTTGATTATTTGTGCCTAAAACCGATATTTTTTGGTCGTAGAGCGTCTCTAAACCCACCGGGCGCTGCCGATAGCTATGACGGTCGTTTTTGCAGCCGTTAGCAACGATTCCCAAGACGGAAGCTCCCGAAATTTTTAATTCTTCTAAAACTCTGCGAACATGCGATCGGTCTGTTTTCCCAATTTGCACGACCATAATCGTAGCATCTGTGTGAGCCGCGATCAAATGCGCGTCTGCCAAACCTCCTAGCGGTGGTGTGTCATAAATTACTAAGTCAAAAAATGCTTGAAATTGCTCCATCAGATACTGCATTTTTTTGGAAGAAAGCAGCTTGATCGGATCTGGGGGAATTTGACCGGCGGTGAGTACGAACAAATTGTCTTGGTTGGGCGATCGTTGAATTGCATCGTTGAGACTGAGATCTGTCGAGATGGCATCGCCCAACCCGCGCACGTTCGGCAATCCTAGCTTAGCGTGCAGTTGCGGGCAACGCAAATCTGCATCTACTAACAATACTCGCTGTCCGACTGCCGCTGCTGTGGCCGCCAAGTGCAAAGCTACTGTCGATTTGCCGTCTCCGGCTAAGGCTGAGCCCACTAAGAGCGATCGAATTGTCCTACCTGCACTCAGCAAGTGTATGTTCGTGTAGAGCGATCGAAATGCTTCTAAAAATTGATAGTCCAAGTCGCTAAAAAGACTTGGCCCGAGCATCGGAACAGTAGGTTGAGCTTCGCCCAGTTCCATAACTTCTACTTTCGAGTTCGATCGAGCTGATGTGAGTTTTCTCGATCGGACTGGCGGTCGGCGCTTGGCTTTTTTGCTAAACGGAATCACCCCGATCACAGGCAATCTTGTGGCGATTCTCAGTGCTTCTGGAGTGTGGAAAACAGTATTTAGTACCTCTACGAGCAAGCCGACGGCAATGCCCAGCAGACCGCTTAAAATCACTGCCAGCGCTAACTGTTTTTTGGTTTGTTTGACAGTAGATGTTATATATTTGCCGAATTTATCTAGCGGAATTTCAGGAGGATTGATCAGCACCCAAGGTATTTGCTGCTGAGCTGCATCGATCCGCAAGGCTTCTCGTTTTGCCAAAAAGTCCGACAAACTCTTCGTAACTACTTGCTGTTCCCGCACTAAATTGTCGTATTGTCGCGTGGTAACAGAAAAATTTCTAATTTTTTGGTTGAGTTCTTTTTGCAATAAAGTCATTTCCCGATCGCGCGCCTCAACTTCTTTGATTTGGGTGCTTAAATTTCCCATCACCACTTCTTTTGCTTGTTGAGATGATGTCAAAATCAGTTCTTCGCGACTTTTTCGCAGTGCTAAAACTGGCAAACTGTCCTCTCTGTACTGAGCTAATTTTAGGGAGAGGTCTGAGTCTACTTTCTGGATTTGACCTAAGAGTCCACTGTAAGCTTGTCCTTGGGTCATCAACACGCCAACGGGGTTATTTTCATTGATTAATTTTTGATAGCTTTGGTAAAGACTACGCATCCCTCTTAACTGTACTTGAAGTCCTACTTGCTGTCCTCGAATGCTTTGAACTTGTTCTGACAGAGATTTTCCCTCTAGCTGGGGATCGAACAAGTTACTCTGCTGCCGCAGTCTTTGGACTTGCAGTTGCAGAACTTCGACTCTTTCTCGGAGCTTGGGCATCTCCATATCGATAAATTTAATACCTTGATTAATCCCCGTCAGCCGCTGCTGTAAGCTGTATTCTAGATAGGCTTTAGAAACTTTATCCAATACACCGTAAATTTTATTGGTATCTGCATCTTTGTAGCGAACTTCTAATATTTTTGTACCTTGCTGTTTACCATCTTTTGCGTAACTCACGCGACTGATTGTCAGCTTAGACATCAGTTCGGTATAGGTCATGTTAGGATTCCAAGCTCGCAATTCCTTAAGCACTGGCTGCATCATTTTGGGACTGCGCAAAATCCTAATTTGGGTTTCGTAGTCTACTAAGCTAATTCCTTCTATATTAATATTTGCTAAGTCAGCGGCGACGGTGTTGTCTAATTGTTTCGACAGCAAACCTTCAGCGGTGGCTGGTTCTACTAACAGGGAAAATGAGCCTTCATAGTCGAGGGTAATCTTTTTAGAAGTGATGAATATAGCTGTTCCTGCGAGAGCGCTCAAAGCAATGGTGGCTGCTGCCATCACCAAAATGCGGCGGCGCAGGACGCCTAACAGCCAGGACAAGTCTAGCTTCTCTTCCTCTATCTCCTCGACGAAGTTATCTCTGTAGTTCTGAGCCGAGAAGTTCGGCAGTTTACCATTTGATTTGGGTGTGTAGGGTTGGTAATCTTGTCGGTTATCCATGTTCAGCCTCGGTATTTTTGATGTTGATATTTTTGATGTTGATATTTTTGATGTTGATATTTTTGATGCTGCCGCACCGCGACTGTCTAATTCTATTGTTTAGTTTATTCTAGCCTCTGCTAGGAATTATCCACCTTACCCGCAGCATTCTTATCTGAATAAATTTCGGATAACATTTATAAAATTTAACACTCCGGTAGCTGGTCCGACAGGCGCGAGGATAGTGTTCATGCGGTCTACCAAGTTGATGAGACCACTGCGAGATACGATGATCATGTCGTTGTTGCGAAGTTGAGGATTGATTTCTTCGTTAATTCCTTGAGTTAAATCGACTTCGATCGTCCGTTTAGTAGCTGTACCATCGTTATTGAGGCGGACTAGCTCAATTTTATTCCTTCTAGCCCTGGTATTCTCGTAGCCAAAAAATCCTCTGGAAATTAAAGCCTGATTAAGGGTGGCATTGGCTGGAAGCCTGACTGGATCGAGGGCTGTTCTGACTTCTCCTACTACATAAACACTAATGCCGGCGGGAGCAAAGTTGGTGTTAGCCAGCACGCCAGCTTCTGCGGGGTTGACGATCGTGGCTTTGGGAACAATGATTGTGTCTCCCTCCTGGAGGATGGTATCTTGGGCCCCGTCGCCGGACTCCAGGAACTGCCACAGGTTGACTGCGATAATTTGTTCGCCTCTTCTGGTGATGCGACGCACTTGGATTTGGCGGATGTCGGCGTCGGGGGTAATTCCGCCGGCTAGCTGAATGGCGCGGATGACGGTAGGAAAGCCTTGTCGGCTGAGGTCGCTTGTGGTGTTGCCGCCGATGACGACGTAAGGCCCCGGGCGGGTGACTTCGCCGACGATGGAGATCGATCGAGGTTTTTCTGGCGGCGGCGAAAAGTTGGCCGTTGCAAATTGGCGAGATTCTGCTTGGTTGAAGTTGGCGACTGTGGGAATCTCGATCGTGTCTCTGTCTTGCAAAATGAGGTCTTGAGAGATGTCTCCTTCTTGCAAAAATTTCCACAGATTGACGTTGAGGATGCGATCGGGCCCGTCTGGTTGGGGACGGCGGACGCGGATGTTGCGGATGTCGGCGACACCTGTGACGCCTTCTGCTAGTCTAATCGCTTGGGTAACAGTGGGATACTGCACGCTGGGGGCGACTCCCGGGCCTGGAGTCAGCGATATGATGAAGTTTCCGGGCCTAGTGACTTCTCCGATGACGCCGACGTTGAGGGGGCGCGCCGCTATGAGGCTGACTGTGACGATGGGGTCTTTGAGGACGCGGCGGTAAGCGTTGCGGATGATGTTGGTGGCTTCTACTAAGGTACGGCCGCGGATGGAGACTAAACCGACGAGGGGAAGGTTGACAGAACCGTCTGAGAGGACTTCGTAGCCCCGGGTGAGTTCTGGTACTTCGAGTATTTCGATTTGGATGCGATCGCCGCCACCGAGTTTGTACCTTTCGGGCGATCGTCCAAGGCCCCCAGATTGTGCCATAACCGCGCCGGGACGCAATCGCAGTTGCGCCGTTGCACAAGCCGGGAACCCGAGGGAAATACCCACGCAGGCGATCGTCCACAAGGTCAAACTCAAGACTGGCACGGTTATTTGTTTGGGAAAATCAGCGTTAACCACAGGCTACCTATTGTCTCACTAGGATCATTCACCAGTTTAATCGCTGATCGTTGAAATGCCATATCGATCGCACATACCAGGAAAAAAAAATTATCAAATTTTGTTACCATCCCCAAGGTACTTACATAGAAAGCCCAATTCAAACAACCCTCCGTATTCCCGAACCCCTTTCCTTCTAGCCAACTAACAATTTAGAGCCGCAGCAGCTTGTATAGAATGCTGACAGGCGACAACTATAGCCTTTTGAGCTCTCATATGAGATACTATCCGGCTTGCGGGCTTGCGGGCTTGCGGGCATACCTCACCACGCTTGAGAACCGCTATAGCTCCGTTTATTGTTATTTTGGTGGAATTAGCCCACTGCTAAGTAGTTGCGTAGAATTAATTACACAATATTTCGACTGAAACCCTTGCATAGCAAGGAGTCTTTATGTAATTAATTTTGTGTGGTTACTTATATTGATATTTTTCTCACAAAGGGTAGATATTTATGGCGAGACTGATTAAAGATCTAATTTTATACAATAATTTTTTGCTAATTCTATTGGGTGTCAGCGCATTAATTATCACTCTTTTCATATTTCAAATTGCCACTAAAAGAAATTTAGGTATTACTTTTGAAAAGTGGTTTGCTGTTTTGTACATATTCATATCTCCTCACGTTAATATACCTCCTTTTAATTACCTGCATTTTATCAACCTTACTGAAGCTGATGCTAGTACGATCGGCAAGCTTCCCTTTGTGTTTTATCCCTGGATAATATTTATTTTATGCGGGAGATTTATTAGCTTTTTTAAACATCAATTTGTCGAATCATTATCATTTTTAGTGCTGAGAAATCCAGGATTTTCCCTGTATTGTTTGCTACCAATAACATCCACACTGTGGTCCCTAGTTCCTGAGATTACGCTGAAAGCGGGGATAGCATTTACAGGTTTTACTATTGTTGGTTTTTACATAGGTGCGCGATATGAGTGGCACGAACTATCTGGCTTAGTCCGATGGGGCTATACTTCGATCGGTATAGTTAGTTTTTTGCGGTTCCCGACTGTGACGCGAGAATTTGCAGGAATTACCAGTCACAAAAATTCTTTGGGCAGCATCATGGTGGTGAGTACAGCACTTTGGTATTTACACTATTGCCAAGGTGCTAAAACTCAAAAAGAACGCTGGATAGCTCTACTATTCATGTTATTTTCATTTTATTTGGTCAGGTCTACTAGCTCTGGAGGTTCTTTAGTTAATTGTTTAATGCTCATACTTATAGTATCATCTTTAAGTATTTTGAGTAAGTTAAAGTTTCAATGGGCATTTACTTGTATTGTCGGCTTTATGATCTTCGGTATAATTTCTAGCGTTTATATAATAGACAATTTAGAGTCCATTGTTGTCGGAGGTTTGGGAAAGGATTTAACTTTGACAGGGCGGACGGAGTTCTGGCCACAATTAATCGAGGCCGCCAATCAGCGTCCTTGGTTTGGCTATGGATTTGATGGCTTTTTTCAACAAGATTTGCTAGGCGATAAAACCCCAGCTTATTTTGTATATACTCCGAATGGATTTCAACCGCGAACCGCTCATAATGGCGGTATATCAGTATTGCTCTCTTTCGGTTATCCAGGACTCCTACTAATCTTAGTTTCTCTGTTAACCAATCTAATTTTTGCCGTCCGGCAACTGAGCCGCAGCCCGCTATCTCAAGCGGGAATACCGATTATTTACTTAGTTTTTATTGTTTTGAATAACTTAACTGAAGGTTCTCTAGGTGATATTGGGGATGTGTGGCTGGCCTACGTGTTAATCACAGTTAGACTCAGTATCGATAGTAGCAAATCTCCATCCAGCAACCGCCGCATTTACGGAGGAGATTTGGTGCAGCGAGATCCATCCAGATTGAATAATGATTAACTTGCAGAAGTTAAAAATCGATCGAACTATGATATACTAGATTAATAAGCCTGGTTTTTGATTAATTCCCCAGCGCTCGAAAAGTATATTTATTTCTGACAAGGACTGAAAACTTTCTGATGTTAGATAAGCTAAATGCGGTCAGTCAAAAGCTCGGCCCCGGCCTCCGCCAGGTACTCGGCAACCTGGCTTGGCTGTTGACAGACCAAATTTTGCAAATGGCTCTGGGTCTGTTTGTGGGAGTTTGGGTAGCTCGATATCTAGGCCCGGAACAATTTGGCATAATCAATTATGCGATCGCCTTTGTTTCCCTATTTGCCTCCGTGGCGACAATGGGATTGGGTACTCTGGTAGTCCGCGATATTGCTCGCAATCCCGAGTGCAAAGAAGAGACTCTGGGTACTGCTTTTGTCATACAATTAGTAGGTGGAATCATCACTTTACTGTTAACGGTGGCAGTGATTTCGATACAGAGTCCAAATGATGATTTAACTCGGTGGCTGGTGGGGATTATTGCCGCTGGAACGATATTTCAATCTTTTGAAACAGTAAATTTTTGGTTTCAGTCTCAAGTTCAATCTAAGTATACGGTCGTTGCTAGAAATTGTGTATCATTACTAATTGCCGGACTCAGAATCGGATTGATTCAAATCAAAGCACCGCTGATTGCTTTTGCTTGGTTGAGGTTGGCAGAGGTGGCTTTGGCTGCATTGGCGATCGCCATGATCTATCAAAGCAGAGGAAATGATTTTAAGCTGTGGCGAGTCAGTTGGGAACGAGGAAAAGAACTACTCAAAGAAAGTTGGCCGCTGGTGCTATCGAGTTTGGCGGTTTTTATCTATTCCAAAATCGATCAGATTATGCTCGGTTCTGTAGACAAAACTGAGTTAGGATATTATGCAGTTGCAGTTAAACTATCGGAAATTTGTGATTTCTTGCCCGTGATTATCGCTTCTTCTATCTTCCCCAAACTCGCACAGTTAAGAGAAAAAAATTATGCTGAATACCTAAAAAAGTTTCAAATTTACTCTGATGCTATGCTATTTTTGTGGCTAGGAGTGGCATTGCCAATCTCTTTGCTGGCTCCTTTTATCGTGCAGACGCTTTACGGCGACCAATATACAGCTTCAGCTCCGGTGCTATCTATATACGTCTGGGCTCAATTTGGTAGTAACTTCGGCATAGCTAGAAATACCTATTTTGCATTAGAAGGTCAACTGCGATACGGTCTTTACTTGACATTTATTGGTTCATTTTTTAATATAGTATTGAACTCTCTACTAATTCCTAAATACGGAGCTTTTGGAGCAACTGTGGCAACTTTAATCACTTATTTCTATGTAATTATTTTAGTCAACTTTTTGATTAAAGAACTGAGACCTTTTGGCAATTTAATCCTAAATTCGCTAAATTTATACAAGGCGGCTTCTAGGCTAATAGGATTGGTCAAATGATTGAAATTAAACCCAACCTCCAACATCGATCGCACTGTCCCGATTCTGGCAAGGTACTTAAACCTCTCAAAGTATTGTGGCAAGGTGCTCGCGTCTGTGTGGTGTCTGAGTCTCCCGCAGGTGGCGAAATCATTGACGAGTTGAGAATTGGCCATGCGGCTAAAACTGCTTACAGCATTAACTTAGCTAAAGGAACAACTTTTAGTGATGACAGCTATGCGGAAGATTTTTTAGCAAAACCTTTGCTCAAATCTCTGCAAAACCCCCAAACCGAACAGCTAGAAATTGGTCAAGAAATCTTCAAGTCTTATCAGCGGGTAATCATATTAAACTGTATTGATTATCTTTACGGACACAGCCTTTTAAAGTTGCTGAATGCACAGAGGCATTTAGAATCTCACCCAGATTTTGGTGTGATTGTCATTGTTCAAAAATTTCTGAGATGGATGGTTCCCGAAGGAGTTGCCGAAGTCTGGACAGTACCTATATCCCTCAAAAATGGTCAGTGTTACTATCCCAGTTTTGACGAGTTTGTCGGCAAACAGTTAGAGCGTTTTGATGAAGTTTATGTAAGTGAAGCCTATTCTCATCCCAGTCGATTTGACATTAGTAAATTTACGGGGGTTCCCAAACATGATTTTGATAAAGAAGCATACAAAATTACTTTTGTTTGGCGGGAAGACCGGCTTTGGTGCAATAATTTGATTTTCAAAGTTTGCCGAAAACTCAAATTGCTGCAAATTCCTTTGAGTATTCAAAATTGGAACGTGCGGAGGTTATTTACAAAAATGCGAACGTTGCTGCCTTCAGCTAAGTTTGCTGTTGCAGGCTTGGGTAAAAGCACTAATTTTCCTGAGTGGATTGAAGATTTCAGGGTGGATAAATTTGATGAAAAAACTGAGCAGGAAATGTGTCAAGTTTACTCAGAAAGTCGGTTGGTAATTGGGATTCACGGTTCCAATATGCTATTACCGTCGGGTCACGCTGGTATGACGATCGATATGATTGAGGAACGATGGGGTAATTTTGCTCAAGATATTTTATATCAAGAGTCAGATCCTAGACTTGCTTCGTTTCGCTATCGATATCTGCCGCTGGCGACTAGCTTGAGTAACTTAGCACATATTGCTTCAGAAATGATTCTTAAGCGATCGGATTTCTATTTTCACATGATGGGCGATTCCCTACGGAATAGCTTTGATTCACGGATTTAATCGATTTCACACTTTAAATATAGCAGGAGATATAGGCAATGAAAAATAGCGGTTCTGTTTATATAGTTACTGGAATGTGCTGTGATGAAGAAGGGCAGGAAAGTAAATATCCCCAGGGATCGGATGCTAAATCTTCATCGGAAAAGTTTCAATTAGTTTACTGGCGATGTGCGGTGGTATATTTTGCTTCCAGCGTTAGAAATAACCCGGAAGCTCAGCATATCTTATTTACGAATACCGATCGCATTCCCAACATTGAAAGCTTTAATACCGTTGAGTTTTTCAACAAAATCGGTGTTAAAGTCGTCCAGATTCCATTTACATATCAGCCACCAATTGAATACTACCCCGCCTTCAGAAGTACGTTTTTTAAGTTTGATATTATTCAATATTTGAAAAACCATTCGGAGTCAAACGATCTCTGTATCGCTTTAGACTCTGACTGCGTGTGGGTAAATTCCGCCGATCGCATAATTGCCGATATCGAAAAACACGGTTTGACAACTTACGATCTTTACGAGCCCGATGACAAAAAAATCAGCGGTTTAACTAGGCAAGAAATGCAGAAAATTTATGAGGAATTAGGCTATAAAGTAGATGAGCCTCCCAAGTATTTTGGTGCAGAATTTATCGTAGGAAGCGGTAAGCACATTAAAATATTGTCCGACGAAGTAGACTCGATCTGGGAGACTTGCTTGCAAAGATTTGCCGCAGGGGAGACAAAATTTAATACAGAAGAGCAGATGCTCAGCTATATTTACAATAAGCTGGGATATGCTCGCAGCAGTGGTAATGCTTACTTTAATCGAGTGTGGACATCGCCGATATATTATACGGCAAATGAGGGAGATTTAAAAATGGATGTGTGGCATTTGCCAGCCGAGAAAGGATATGGGATTAAACGACTTTTTGCACAAGTTGCTAATCCCAACTCTGACTTTTGGAATGTGCCTGTAGGAGAGCTGTTTATTAAATATGTTGCGGGTTATATGGGCATACCAAAACGCAATATTTCTAAGACGGTTCTGGATGTGTTAGATAACCGGATTTCTGGCATACAAAGGAGATTGGCGAAAGTCACAGGTGTTGTCAAAAATTAGTATACTGGAGTTGTGTAAATGTTCGATCGCCAATTGAAAACCCCCGTCGCGTTTATTATTTTCAAACGCCCGGAAGAAACCCAGAGAGTATTCGCAGAAATTCGCAAAGTCCAGCCGCCAAAATTGTTAGTAGTTGCTGACGGGCCGCGGCCGGATAGACCGGGAGAAGACCGGCAATGCGCTGCTGCTAGGGCGATTATTGAGCAGGTGGACTGGGAATGCGAAGTTTTGCAGAATTATGCCGATCGCAATTTGGGATGTCGCGATCGCGTTTCTAGCGGGTTAGATTGGGTGTTTGATACGGTGGAAGAGGCGATTATTATTGAGGATGATTGCTTACCTGACAGTACATTTTTCTATTTTGCAGAAGAGTTGCTCGAACGCTACCGATACGACGAACGAGTTATGTCGATATCTGGACAAAATGTGCAATTTGGCAAGCAACGAACAGATTATAGTTACTACTTTTCTCGCTACACTCACTGCTGGAGTTGGGCGACTTGGAGGCGAGCTTGGAAACACTATGATTTAGAGATGAAGCTGTGGCCGGAAGTTCGGGATAGCAATTTTTTGATGGATATATTGGGAGATGCTCATGCTGCCAAAATCTGGACTAAAACTTGTCAGTTGTGTTACGAAGGCACTCTTGATACTTGGGATTTTCAGTGGACGTTTGCTAGTTTTATTCAAAATGGTTTGAATATTTTGTCTAATGTCAATTTGGCTGCAAATATTGGACATGGAATGGGGGGAACTCACACGGATGATATCAGTAGTCCTTACAATAATATGTCTGTTGAGCCGATCGCCTTTCCGCTCAAACATCCTCCGTTTGTGATTCGGGACGCACAAGCCGATAACTTCACTCAGAATAGTTTATATGATTACGATCCGAAATTTGTGAAGAAAGTACAGCGAAAACTTAAACAACTTTTGAAGATGTAAGTAAAAATGCAGTTTTTTTTAGATATCCGACTTTTTGGATGAGTCGGTAATCTGGGTATTTTTTTTGGGATTTTTATGAAAGATTTAACCGCAGAGGCCGCAGAGAGCGCAGAGGAAGAGAAGAGAGAGGAATAATTTTGAGGTCAACTAAGGGATTTGATACTAAGGATGTTTTGATGAAAGTTTTGTTGGTCAGTAATTATGATGTTAAAGGTGGTGCTGCGAGGGCGACTTATCGCTTGCATAAAGGTTTGCAAGGTATTGGAGTAAGTTCGGAAATTTTGGCGGGCAATAAGTCTAGTAATGATGAAACTGTACGGTTGATGCCGACAAAATTAGGGGAAAATTTCAAGAGTCTCAGACCTAAATTAAATAGACTGCCGTTAAAACTATATCCAAAACTAGGTCAGGTGATTTTTTCGCCGCAATGGGTTCCTGATTCCCTAGCATTGGAAGTTGCCAAAATTAATCCTGATGTGATCAATTTGCATTGGGTTTGTGAAGGTTATATGCAGATTGAAACTTTGGCTAAGTTTAATAAGCCGATTGTTTGGACGCTGCACGATATGTGGGCGTTTACGGGTGGATGTCATTACAGCGAAAGTTGCGATCGGTATATTGATTCTTGTGGTGCTTGTCCGCAACTTCACAGCACTAAAGATGCTGATATTTCTCGTTGGATTTGGCAGCGAAAAGCTGATGCTTGGCAGAATTTGGATCTGACTTTGGTAACTCCGAGTAATTGGTTGGCTGAATGCGCGAAATCTAGTTCTTTGTTGAAAAAATATCCAGTTAAAGTGATTGCTAATGGTCTTGATGCTGAACTCTACAAGCCGCTGAACCGATCGCAAGTGAGAGATAGTTTGAATTTGCCTCAACATAAACAATTGGTGTTGTTTGGGGCGATGCAGGGCACGGAGGATCGCTGGAAAGGTTTTCCGTTGCTGGTTCCGGCTTTGCAAAGTTTGAGTCAGTCGGGATGGAAGGATAGGATTGAACTTGTGGTTTTTGGGTCTTCTGAGCCGGAAAATGCGATCGATGTTGGTTTCAAAATTCATTATCTGGGTAGGTTGGAAGATGAAGTGTTAGCAAAAGTTTATGCGGCGGCGGATGTGATGGTTGTACCGTCGCGGTATGAAGCTTTTGGGCAGACTGCATCGGAAGCGCTGGCTTGTGGTACGCCTGTTGTGGCTTTTGATGTGACGGGATTAAAAGATATTGTCGATCGCCACGAAAACGGTTATTTAGCTCAACCCTATGATAGCGAAGATTTGGCGCGAGGTATTACTTGGGTTTTAGAAGATGCGGAGCGACACGAAAAGCTTTGTCATAATGCTCGTATGAAAGTTGAGGCAAGGTTTACATTAGCAGTGCAAGCTCGTGAGTATCAGAAAGTTTATGAAGAAGTTTGTCAAGCCGCTAAGTAAATATACTGGAAAAACTCAAGACTTAGGTACTCAATTTTTTAAATAAGTCGGGTATGTAGAGGCTGCTCAAATGATAAACTTTCTTTTCAATTTGTTGATAATGTGGCAAATTAAGTTAATAATTGTATTGCGATCGTAGGCGATCGGCATGGGCGATCGCACGTGAGACAGTTGATTATTGCAAACAGCCAATTTTTAATATAGATGGAGCAGACAAGCATAGCAGTCCTGATGACTTGCCACAACCGCAAGTCAAAGACTTTGGCCACTCTAGAGTCGCTGTTCCAGCAAAGATCGATCGATGAAATTGCACATAAAGTTTATCTGGTAGATGATGGGAGCACTGATGGCACTGGTCAAGCAGTACAGCAAACATATCCTGATGTCAAGATTTTTTCTGGGGATGGCAATTTATTTTGGAATGGAGGAATGCGTATCGCTTTCAGTGAGGCAATCAAAGACGATCCAGAGTATTATCTGTGGTTGAATGACGATACGATACTTTATCCAGAAGCTTTAAGTTCGTTGTTAACAACCAGCCGTCAGTTATTTGAACAAGGAGAAGAAAATGCGATCGTTGCCGGTTCAACTTGCGACCCCGATACTGGTGCTTTTACTTACGGCGGTATAGTTAAAATTACCCCGTTATTGCCCTTTAAATTTCGGTTTCTCGATCCTACAGAAGCACCTCAATCTTGTGACAGCATGAATGGTAACTGCGTACTAATTCCCCGCAGGGTTGTTGAACTTGTTGGCAATCTCGATCCAGCCTTTATTCATTATTTATCAGATTGGGAATACGGGCTGCGTGCTCGACAAAAAGGCTGTACAGTTTGGATAGCTCCCGGCTATCAAGGAACTTGTTCGGCCAATCCCCAAGCTACAAAAGTGGCTGCTGCTAGTATGAGTGAAGGCTTAGAAAAAATGAACCAACCGAAAGGTTTAACTTTTCAAGATGCTACCCTTCAACCGTGGGAAGAATGGAAAGTATTTGCTCAGCGTCACGGTGGTTTATTCTGGCCAATCTATTGGTTGCTACCTTACAGAAGGTTAGTTTGGTTTTCAGTTCTGAGCAAGCTGGGATTAACTAAAAACAAGACTGAAGGTAAATAGGATGGTAAATCGAAGTGATTTGCGTGTGGCTTGGCTGGTTCCAGAAGTAGAATTGGGTGCATATTGGCAGCCTGTATTGAGAGAGTTTACAAAAGTATTTAAGAATACTGTATTTTATACTGGTCGCGTTTGGTCTGGGTTCGATCCGACGCTACCGGGAGCATCAGCAATTCAGTTGGTAGGCGAGACGAAGTTTGTTGAGACGACGAAGATCGAAACAGGGTACGATCGCGGTTTCATCGCAGTATCACCTAGCATCATCGGTCATTTGCTAAAATTTAGACCTCAGATCGTTTTTCCTCAAGCTTTTTCTCTGTGGACTGTCTTGGTAGTGCTGCTAAAACCTCTCTGTGGCTGGAAAATTGCAATTATTTATGATGGTAGTTCCCCGAATACGGATTTTCGAGATTCGGGTTTTCGGACGTTTGTCAGACGCATATTAGCTAAGTTTGCTGATGCTTTTGTTTCTAACAGCCAAGCCGGAAAAAGATATCTGGTGGAAGCGCTGAATGTACCGGAAGCGGAAGTTTTTACTAGAACTTATTTGGTTCCTGATGCGGAAACGCTACTGAAACCTTTGTCAGCTAATAAGGTGGAAAATTTAGGTCTGAAGCAGCCAATTTTTTTATATGTGGGGCGGATTACAGCTAGAAAAGGAATTAAGACGCTGTTAGAAGCTTGTGCGATCCTCAAAAAGCAAGGATATTCTGATTATACTTTATTAATTGTTGGTAAGGGTGACCAGCAAGATGAGTTGGAAGCTTTTATTAAAGAGCAAGATTTTCCTGAGCAAGTAAACTGGGTGGGATGGGTTGATTATGGAAGTTTGGGAGCTTATTTTCAGCAAGCTGATATTTTTGTGTTCCCTACTTTTGAGGATGTTTGGGGTATGGTGGTGCCGGAAGCTATGGTGTTTGGGAAACCGATATTGTGTTCTAATGGTGCTGCTTCCTGCGAGTTAGTTGTGGAAGGTAAAAATGGTTATATTTTCGATCCTAGCAATGCTCAGGAGTTGTCAGAAAAAATGCGGATTTTTATAGATAATCCTGATTTGATTGCATCAATGGGGGAGAGTTCGCGACAGCTCATTTCTCAAAAAACTCCTGAAACAGCAGCTAAAGCTTATGTTGAAGTTACATCTTTTTTGATGGGGAAGAGGTGAGGTTCGGCAACGGATTCGCTCCACGGATTTAACGGATTTAAATGACAGATTATCAATGACCAATTACCGATTACCAATTGCCGATGAAAGTTCTATTATCTGCTTTTGCTTGCGAACCAAATCTCGGCTCTGAAGAGGGAGTGGGATGGAATACAGTTATCCAATCTGCGAAGTATCACGAAAGTTGGGTATTTACTCGGACGTTTTGTCGATCGTACATTGAAGCAGAACTAGAACGCAATCCAGTACCAAACCTACATTTCGTTTATTTCGATCCGTTTGGGTGGAGCGAAGATTGGAAGGGAAAACAGGGATTGCTGCAACTTCATTATTATTTGTGGCAAATTTGGGCTTATTTTATCGCTCGAAAGCTCGATCGCGCGATCGGCTTTGATATAGTACATCACGTAACCTATGTCAAACATTGGTCTCCCAGTTTCCTAGCACTGTTGCCACATCCTTTTATTTGGGGGCCTGTAGGGGGTGCAGAAGCAGCACCAAAGCCTTTTTGGCAAGATTTTAGTCGCCGGGGCAAAATTTACGAAACGCTCCGAGCATTGGCTCAAAGCGTCGGAGAACGCGACCCGTTTGTGGGGCTGACGGCACGCCGCAGTGCCGTCGCGCTGGCGACTACGGAAGAAACCGCAGCCAGATTGCGATTTCTCAAAGCAAAAAACGTGAAAATTTTCTCGCAAGTTGGTTTGTCGCAGCAGGAAATTCAGGAATTAGAGAAATTTCCAATTCCGCCGGAGGAACCAGTTAGATTTATCAGTGTTGGTCGTCTCCTACATTGGAAAGGGGTACACTTGGGACTCCGTGCATTTGCGGAGGCGAAGCTGGAACAATCGGAATATTGGATTGTGGGAGACGGCCCAGAAAGGCAGCGGTTAGAAGCTTTGGCCACAGATTTAGGAATTGCAAATAAGGTATTATTTTGGGGAGCTTTACCGCGCGCTGAAACCCTTTTTAAAATGGGGGAGTCTCACGTTCTCCTCCATCCGAGTTTGCATGACTCTGGCGGTTTTGTGTGTACGGAAATGATGGGGGTTGGGCGTCCGACGATTTGTTTGGATTTGGGTGGGCCTGCGACTCAAGTGACTGCTGAAACCGGCATCAAAGTGGCTGCTATTGACCCGAATCGCGCAGTGAAAGGTCTAGCAGAGGCTATAGTGTGTTTAGCCAACGATCATGAATTGCGATCGCGCTTGGGTCGATCGGGTCAAAAGCGCGTCAGGGAAATTTATGATTGGAATAAAAAAGGTAAATTTTTTGCCGAATTGTGCGAAGATGTACTCAACGAAAAATCACGATAACTTCTGATTTGTTCGATCGCAAAAACAGAAAAATATATTTGTGAGGAGAGTCAAAATTGAGCGTTGCAATTATTACTGGAGCCGCAGGTTTAATAGGTTCTGAAGCCTGTAAATTCTTTGCTCAACAAGGCTTCGATGTTGTCGGGATCGACAACAATATGCGCCAGTTCTTCTTTGGTGCAGATGCTTCTACAAATTGGAACCGTCAACAACTAGAAAAGTCCTTGGGGACAAAGTATTTTCACCTAGATGTTGACATTCGTGACTATGAAGCGATCACTAATATTTTTCAGCGGTACGGTGAGGATGTCGAATTAGTGATTCACACGGCAGCCCAACCTAGCCATGATTGGGCTGCACGCGCTCCTAAAATAGATTTTACCGTCAATGCCAACGGTACTCTCAATCTTTTAGAGGCAACTCGTTTGTACTGCCCCAAAGCAGTTTTCATTTTTACTTCTACCAACAAAGTATATGGCGATACACCAAACAGATTGCCTTTAGTTGAATTAGAACACAGGTGGGAAATTGAACCTGGTCATACTTACGAAGGTGGCATTCGGGAAGATATGTCCATCGACCAATGTTTGCATAGTTTGTTTGGTGCTTCCAAAGTAGCTGCTGACATTTTAGTTCAAGAATACGGCCGCTATTTTGACATGAAAACCGCTTGTTTTCGCGGCGGCTGTCTGACTGGCCCGAATCATTCTGGAACTCAACTGCACGGCTTTCTCGCCTATTTAATGAAATGCGCGGCGACGGGGACTGCTTACACCGTGTTTGGCTACAAAGGCAAGCAAGTTCGTGATAATATTCACAGTGCAGATTTAATTTCAGCATTTTATGAATTTTATAAAGCTCCGAGAAGTGGACAAGTTTACAACATGGGAGGTGGCAGATACAGTAATTGTTCAATGCTAGAAGCTATCCAGATGTGTGAGGAAATTGCGGAACGCAAATTCAACTGGACTTATGCTGAAGGAAATCGCGTTGGCGATCACATTTGGTGGATTAGCGACAATTCCAAATTCGCCAGTCACTATCCTGACTGGAAAATGAAATACAACGTTAAACAAATTCTACAGGAGATTTATGATTGTAACGCCGAGCGTTGGCTTAAAGAGGTGTTCCATGATTGATAAAGGGAAAAAGAATGTACTCGGCATATTAGTAAATGCCGTTAATTATGAAGCGGCTGTAGACAAAATTATTGTGGCAGCCACCGCCGGAAAACCAATGTCAGTTTCTGCTCTAGCGGTTCACGGGGTAATGACTGGGGTGCTTGACAGCACTCACCGCTATCGGATCAATCACATTGACTTAGTATTGCCAGACGGACAGCCAGTCAGGTGGGCGTTAAATTGGCTCTATAATACGGAATTGCCCGATCGCGTTTGTGGGCCAAATGCGATGTTACAAATTTGCGAACGTGCCGCCGAAGAAGGACTATCCATTTATTTGTACGGCTCAAAAGCTTCTGTACTGGAGGCTTTATCTCACAATCTCTGCCAGCGTTTTCCCAAGTTAATTATTGCTGGAACTCAGCCCTCTAAATTTAGGAACATTTCGCCAGAAGAAAAACAGGACATTGCACAGCAAATTCGCGATAGCGGTGCAGCAATTACTTTTGTCGGTTTGGGGTGTCCGCGACAAGAAGTCTGGGCTTATGAATACCGGAATGACTTATCGATGCCGCTAATTGCTGTAGGTGCTGCTTACGATTTTCATGCAGGTAATTTGGCGAAATCTCCTGAGTTTTTATCTAAGATAGGTTTGGAATGGCTGTTTCGGTTGGTTAAAGAACCAAAGCGCCTCTGGCAGCGTTATGTTTTGTTGAATCCGCTTTATATCTGGCTGTTTTTGCTGCAATCTTTGAAACTAAAAGAGTTTGATCCTAAAGACGCAACGCCACCTGTGGAAGAAGTATTGTATGGTTAAAATTTCTTTTTTCTGTTGTGAATTGTCAGTTTCAAAAAGCCAAAAGCCAAAAGCCAAAAGTAGAAATAATAATTAATTATTTTGACTTTAGACTTTAAATTTGTGACGATCTAAATCGAGAATTAATGGGTTGTTTTCTGTGATTTCTGTTTTGCTTGCTTTGTAACTTACTGTCTACGTTACTGAGGAAGTATCAGCCGTCCTTGTTGGATCATTTGGAGAACTTGAGTTCGACAGCCGGCGCAGTCGCAGCCTAAAGTTATGGCGGCGAGGTTTCCTATTTTGTCTGAGTTGATTTCTGGTAGCGACGATTGGCTTTCGTCTTGATTTGTTGCTGGATTGACTGCGATTTTGCTATTGGAATCAATGGTTGGATTTGGGGAAATTCGGGTGCTAGCGTTGGCGGGATTTACGCCAATCCCCAAGCAGACGGCATCGCTATTTTATCCCTGACGCCAAATGTCAAACCTTTAGAATTCATACCATCATTTCGGAGAGTTTTTAGCTTCACTCCAGACGGTAGAGAATCAGCAATGCTGAAGTACAACAGTGATTTTAGTTAATCAATATTCTTGGTAACAAATCACGAATTTCAAAAATAACTAATCCGCACCGTCGGAGAATTTATAAACTGTCAATTTGACCCCATAAATCCTCAGCTTTACTGCTTGTTAACCAGGCGGAAGCCGGGGAAAGAGTTTTTCCGAGTAACTTACTCTCGAAGCAATTAATTTGTAAACATTTGCAGTAAAACCGCTGTTAGTTTTGCCCGACCAAGTGGAGACAAAAATGAGTCTGTCGCCCGATGGGTTAGAATTACTATTAGACCGGGTGGTTGCCAAGAAATCGGAACCAGTCGCAGGAGATTTGAGAACAGATGGCTAAAGTGCGATCGGCTCTTCAACTCTCATACTTGTTAACTTAAAAAATGCAGCCGTATCTAATAATCTTTCCTCACCATAAGAATTCCCTTTAAAAGGATTTTGCCCTCGCTGGCTGCCCTAGAAAATGAAAAATCGGTAAGGTTTGTAGTGAGGACTTCAGTTTAAAACTTAGGCTTAACAAGACAATAAATAAACCCCAAAACAAATAAAGCTGAACTTGATTTCAAATTAATCTTCTCTTCTCGTTTTCCTGAGAACAAGGATATCTAACAGTGGCGAAACTGAGCGTCCACCAGGCAATCTGTGCGTATTGAGCGCAATCGAACCAGGTAACAGCAAAAACCAGATAAGCAATAGCAACTGCTGCCATCCCGCGAAGAGACGATTGCAGTGCTAAAGATAAATAATATCCCCAAAGTGCCATGCCAGCAATCAGCCCCAAAATCCCAACTGATATTGTTGTATCGAGCATCCAATTGTGAGCTTTATAAGTAGGAATTTCTCTGGTGCTAATTTCACCTTTTATGTTAATATAGTCGTAGGTAAACTCGTTTAAGCTGACAACTCTCGGAGTTACTTGAGGATTCCTGATGTAGGGATAGGCAATCCCTAAGCCGTCAAATCCCCATCCAAATAGCGGGCGCTTTTTGATACCTCTGGCTGCAAGTTCCCACATGGGCGATCGGCTGGACATGACTTGTTCGATGCTCGGTTTTTGCCAGTTGAGCGGTCTGTTAAGCGTCATGATGCCCACAGCGAGGGCGCCCATCAGGGCTATACCGATGAGAATTTTGTAGTATTGGCGTCCCAACAAATAAGCACAGCCAACAATCAAAGCTACAATTGCACTACGGGTAGAAGTTAGCAGCAGTGCGGGAACAGTTAAAATCAAAGTAATTGCAGTTAATTTAGTAGAAGTAAATCTCCAAAACCAACCGACAATAGCAGTAATCGCCGTCAACACTAAAACTATGGATGCGTGCCCGCGATGGGAGTACAATCCTATTGGTTGCTGTCCTTGAAAAATGCTGCTAGCGAGAACATCTTCTCGGATTAGTTTGCCCATTGTAGTGGTGTAGTCAATCCGCCAGTCGATGATTTGGGGAAAGATACTGAGAGAAAGGATGATTGCACCAATTAGCAATCCTTGGAATTGCGAATTGATCAGTTGCGGGCGTGCGATTAAGAGCAAGCTGTTGCTGAGAGTGAAAGCGGCGATTAACAGCCAGTACAGCCAACCGTCGCCCATTTGGTCTTGACCGAGAAAAGAGGTTAATGGGAAGGGACTGTGCAGAGTAGAGATCTTACTTTTCCCGTTAAGTATGATTTGTAGCAAGGAGCCAACCCTGGCAAAGGTCGCGTAAATTCGACCAACCTCGCCAGAGGACTTGAATCCCAATTGGAGATTTACGGCGATGCTCAAGATAACCGCCAAGATAAGCA
>JAJAYT010000427.1 GCA_026786085.1 Microcoleus sp. CAN_BIN18
AATTGGTGCAAACACATATTTTTCATCAGGCGGGCCACTGAGACCACATTCTAATGGCCTGCGGGTTCGACTAGGATTATTGTGATGTTGGCGGCGGCCTTTTCGAGCATTTAATTTAGGTAGGAAGGAAGAAGGAAGAAGGAAGAGGGAAGAAGGAAGAAATATTTCTGCGCGTATTCCTGACTTTTTCCTCGCGAATCTAGAGACTTATTGCATAAATCTTTGATTGATAGGGAAGCCGGAGATAAACGCAAATAAACGCGGATAATTTCCCAAAAAACGAGCGAATCAAAGCAATTAACGTCTTAGGTAATTGGTGATTGCCAAAAGCGATCGAGATTGAAGGAGCGATCGACTCATGTTCTGATCCAATCCTTCAACTGCAACAATTAATTAAGATTCGGCCGCCATCGATCGGATAATATCTCCCCTAGTGAGGATGCCGATTAATTTGCCCGCAGTATCGACTACCAGCAATCGGTGGGTGCTGCGATCGTGCATTAGTTTTGCAGCTTCTGGGACAGATTTGTCTGGTTCGATGGTAACTGGATCTTTACTCATCGCTTCTCCTACTGTTTGTCCTAAAGCCTTGTGGAGTTCTCGCTCGTAACGACCTGGATTTTCTAGGTAAATCACGCTATCGAGTACCATGATGTAAGCGGGCGGAGTGACGCCGGTTTCGCGCCACATCAAGTCGGTTTCGGAGATGACTCCTACTAACAAGTCATTCTCATCTACGACGGGAAGACCGCTAATACGTCGATCGGCTAAAATTTGAATCGCTTCATTTAAAGGCATTTCGGGGCGCGCCAAAATCGGCTCGCGGCTCATCACATCGGCTACTGTTTTGGGCATGATTGGCGGTTGATTGAGTTTTTGCTCCAAATCCGATCATATAAGGAAACCGTGACACAGACTCAATAAAGGCAGCCGGGGAGTTCGGATTCGTTACAAAATAGAAGAATGGAAAAAGTTTGAATGCCATAATTTGAAAGGTTTTGGCGATCGCATCCTGAAATTCTGCCGTTTGTGTGGCACAGGCGGGCGATCGACCTGACAACATGGTTAAGATAAATTAAACAGCCGATAAATCCTTACCGATGCCCGAATCTCCAGCCTCAAAACCAGACTCCCGACCAGAAACCCGCCGTGTATTGGTTTGCCAGTATCAATCTTGTCTGAGAAATGGTTCAGCAGCAGTGCTAGCTGCTTTTGAAGCCCAACCAGTTGCAGGAGTGACAATTGAGGCCTGTAGCTGTCAGGGACAGTGCAACACTGGCCCGACTGTGCGAGTCACCCCAGACGAAATTTGGTATTGTCGAGTTAAACCGACTGATGTACCGTTGATTGTGGAAGAGCACCTCAAAGGCGGAAAACCTGTAGAGGCGCTGTTCAATCCCAGAATTCATGCGCGTTATTATTATTAGTCTTGACTTGATTCGTTTTCAAATAGTTATTGTTATGAAAAATTTGGGTAGGGAAACGGCAATGCCGTGTCCGGCGCGAGACTCTGCAACTTTTAATGATTCCCAGAAACCCGGTTTCTTCGTATATTTCTCGTGACTGTTCGCAAAACTCGGAGAAACCCGGTTTCTAACATCATGCGTAAACTGTAAAACTTGTAATATATAGTGCTATAAATCAACCATTATATGTATGACTTGAAAATTAAAGGAATTGCGGTTAGTTTGTTAGTGCTAATTCTGGGGCATCCGGCGCAGGTAGTCGCTCAAACGGCGACGGTTGCTGGGGATATTTGTCCTGGGGAATTGGGGGCGAAAGTTGATGCGATCGCCAATCGTGCTGAATTTAGCCGATCGCGCTGGGGCATTTTGATTCAACCGCTATCATCTACCGCGACTCTCTACAGCCGTGACGCAGCCAAATATTTCATTCCAGCATCCAATGTCAAACTGCTAACCACAGCGGCTGCTTTGCAGAAACTCGGTGCAGATTTTCGGATTAAGACATCGGTTTACAGTGGCGAAAATGGGAGTTTGTACGTTGCCGGTAGGGGCGATCCGAGCATTGCCGAGGCTCAATTGAAATCCTTGGCTCAGCAGTTAAAACAGCGCGGCATTAGTCAAGTTAATCAGTTGATTGGCGATGACAGCTATTTTCAAGGCAATGCAGTCAATCCGAATTGGGAATGGGAAGACGCGCAAGCTGGCTATGGCGCACCGATTAACAGTTTAATTTTCAATCAAAATGCGATCGAGCTTTTGTTGTCTCCGCAGGCTCTTGGGCAACCTCTGAAAGTTACTTTTGCCGAACCCAAGCTGACAAATCAGTGGCAAATTCTCAACAATTCAGTCACTGTCGCCCCAACTGAATCCGAGTTTATTGAAGTTGGCAGGGAGTTCGATCGATCGGCAATTCGAGTTAGCGGACAGTTGAGAGTTGGTGCAGCATCTGAACCAGCTTATGTCGCAGTTGTCAATCCCGCTAATCATTTTATGCAGCAGTTTCAGCAAGTCCTGGCGGCTGAAGGAATCCCAGTTAAACAAGCTTTAGTTTCGTCTAATTTTCCCAATTACAATCAAGAATTAGAAGCCGTTGAATCGCCACCGCTGGCCCAATTGGTGAAGGAAACTAATCGGGAAAGTAACAATCTTTATGCAGAAGTTTTATTGAGATTGCTGGGGAAAGCTACAGGCAAGATGCCTCTGCCACAAGAGGATACAAGTGAAATCGGTTTGAAAGAGTTAAAAACAGTTTTAACTCAATTAGGCGTAAATCCCAACAGCTACATATTAGCCGACGGTTCCGGCTTGTCTCGCCACAATTTAATTAGTCCAGAAGCCTTGGTGCAAACTTTGAGATTGATGGCGAATTCACCTGCTGCATCTGTTTACCGCGCTTCTTTGCCTGTGGCTGGCGAGAGCGGTACTTTAAAAAATCGGATAAATATTACACCAAACCGCGTAATATTGCAAGCAAAAACAGGAACCTTGAGCGGAGTTTCGGCGCTGTCAGGATATATCGAAGTTCCGAATTACGAGCCGCTGGTGTTTAGCATTATCGTCAATCAATCTGAACTGTCTGCTGCAAAAGTGCGATCGGCAACTGACGAAATTGTGCTATTATTGAATCGTCTGCGTCGCTGTTAAAACAATACATTTAAAGTCAGCAAATTAAGCTTAGTGATGAAACCTGAACAGTAGGACACTAAAACAATCTACAAGTTTTAAGTTTAGTTAGATTGCAGCGGCAGGGATCGAAAAGCAGCTACAATATAAGCAGAAACATTAAAACCATTGGGCCGTTTCAGCCTGCTACCAGTCGGCGGATTCTGTACTTCCCGAAAATAAGTCTAACTTTCCCACTATGAAATCTTTAGATTCCCAACAGCAACAACACATCTTTGTCGAAACCAACAACATCCGCCTGCACTGCGTTGCTCAAGGGGAAGGCGAGCTGGTTATCCTCCTGCACGGGTTTCCCGAGTTTTGGTACTCTTGGCGCCATCAAATCCCTGCTTTAGCGCGTCATTTCAAGGTTGTGGTGCCGGATTTGCGGGGCTACAACGATTCGGATAAGCCGGAAAGCGGTTATGATTTGGATACGCTGAGTGCTGATATTCGCGGTTTGATCGATCGGCTCGGCTATACAAATGCTCACATTGTCGGTCACGATTGGGGAGGCGCTATCGCGTGGCATTTAGCTCAAAAATTTCCCGAAAAACTCAACCGCTTGGCAATTTTAAATGCTCCGCACCCGCAGCGATTTGTGCAGGAAATGGCGAGTAATTTAGATCAACTTCGCCGCAGTTGGTACGTTTTGGCTTTTCAGGTTCCCGGTATTCCTGAATGGTTAATTCGGCAAAACTTGAAAGATTTTGTCCACAATGTTTTTCAAGGACAAGCGGTTCGCAAAGGAGCTTTTAGTGCGGAAGAAACTAAGATTTATCAGGATGCTTTAGAAAAACCGGGAGTATTAAGTGCCGCGATCAATTATTACCGACAAATGTTTCACCCGCAGAGAATGTGGAATTTGGGGCAAAAATGGGAAATGGTGAATGTTCCTACCTTGGTGCTTTGGGGAGAAGAAGATGCGTTTTTGAGCCATAAACTTGTAGAAGGTTTAGATAGGTTAATTACGGCTCCATTTCAGTTAAAATTAGTTCCTAATTGCGGTCACTGGATTCAGCAGGAAGCGCCACAAACGGTGAATCGAGAATTGCTGAGTTTTCTGAGAAATTCTTCTCCTTCTTTGGCTGTGACTTAGCAGGTTGAAGCCTCCGCGGGTTGAAGAAGACCGGGGGGGGGGGGGGGGGGGGGGGGGAGAAAAAAAAAAACCCCCCCCCGGGGGGGGGGGGGGGGGGGGGTTAAAAAAATTTTTGTTTTTTTTTTTGTGTCGCGGCGGGGGGGGGGGGGTTTGTTTTGGCGGGGGGGTCG
>JAJAYT010000428.1 GCA_026786085.1 Microcoleus sp. CAN_BIN18
ACCGCGCCTACACAAACGATGTCCGCCTCCGCGGACACAAGAGGATAACGTGTTTTCACCCGGTATTCAACCCCTCTGATCTCGGGTTTTGCCTGTATAGACGCGGTTTCAACCGCCTAGTCTCCTGATAAGATTAAAGCTGATTCCGAGACTTAAGTTGCAAATATTTGTTAACCAATTGCTGGCTAATTCGATCGGCCGGCGCATCCAAAACTAAAACTCCTTTTTGTTTCAACTGTGCAAAAGCTACCTGACGCTGTTCTAGTAAATCTAAAGCGACAGCACGGTTGTAAGCAGGTGTAATTTCTACTGTGGAAGTATGAGCGATTTGGTCAACTAGAGGATCGCGCAAAGTTACGCAAAAAGGTAAATAACGAGGTGCTAAACGCGCTAAGGCGGAAAGCATTTCTGTAGATGCGGTAACGTCTACTAAATCAGTAATTAGCACAACTAATGCACGGCGTGTTTGTTGATTTACTAATTTAGTTACAGCACCAACATAGTCTGGTTCTAATAATACTGGCTGAATTGGTGCGAGGCGTTCAATTAATTTGGATAGCTGATGTTGACCTCTTTCTGGAGGTATCCAAGTGGTGATTTCCCGATCGAACACACCGACTCCCACACGATCGCCCCGATGCAGTCCAGCAGAGGCTAAAGACAGCGCTGCATTCACTCCCCAGTCAAAGCGCTTCAAACCCTGCACTCGCGCTGTCATCAGCCGTCCCCGATCGAGTAAAATAACCAACGTTTGCTCTTTTTCTGGTTCCAAGACTCTGACTAAAGGGCGCGATCGCCTCGCAGTAGCTTTCCAATCGATCGATCGGGGATCGTCACCAATACTATACTCGCGCAGTTCGGCAAATTCGGTTCCCATGCCGAGTTTTTGCGATCGACGCATTGTGCCACTATTTTCCAATGTTAGCTTAATTGAGAGTTCTTTCAGCATCACTAAATCGGGATAAACTGCCACTTTTTCACTAGCAGGTATTGTCCAATCATGCCATGCTAAACCCCAGTTTCCCAACTGTCGTACTTGAATATCTCCCCACTGATATTCGCCGCGATTTTGTGGGCGGATTGTGTAAGTTAATTCCTCCTCTGTGTTGGGATTGAGGGAGGCTTCTAGCAGCGCTTGAGAAACATCAAATTCTAAGGGATAGGAGTCACAGATGCGAATTTTAGCTGTTTGATTTGCCGTTAGCGCAGCCCGCCCCTACGGGGACTACGCCAACGGAGAGGATCGCACTGACAGTAAAATCAGATTGTCTCGCCCGATAGAAAGTCGGTGCAACGGATGGCGTGTCACTTGCACCAGATGAGATTTGACGCGCAGTGCGTCGATTATGCCTAAACCTAGAATTAAACAGTCAAATAGTAAAGTGCCGATGAGACTTGTCTGTTGGTTGACAAGCATAGCGAGCAAAAGGGCGATCGGTATTGCGATCGCTAATAGGAAATAAAGGCGGATGGAAGGAATCATTTTGTTTACGGTGGATAAAGATCAAGATCAAGATAAGACGGCGGTTGAAACCGCTACTACACAAACGATGTCCGCCTTCGCGGACTCAATAAATTAACGCAATTTCAACCACCCGGTATTCAACCCGCGGAGGCGGGTTTTGTTCGTGTAGACGCGGTTTAAACCGCCCGGCCTTCTTTAAATCGGTTTTCTGTCAATTTTTTAATGGGTGGCGAACTCAGTAAATTGGCGCATATAAGGGGAGTGAAACGCCAAGACTATATCTTCTTGAGGCACACCTTGTTCTAGCAGCAGCGTAGCAATTCCGACTTCAGTTCCATCATGCTCTATCCAGATTTTGCCATCTTTGATATTGAGATGAATACTGCATCCATGTGTGCGATGATTATCACGCCAACCTGTATGCAGCAGCAGATAGCGATCGCGTTCAGTATCCAAAACAGCTTGTACTTCGACTTCTTCTGGCACAAATCGTTGCTGCGATCGTTCTAAAATTAAATTTTTAATAATTTGACGATATCGTTCTACTGCCATTGCACAATCAGCTCCTGTTTTTCATCATAAACCAATAGATTAATTCGAGTTCTCTCCACCACTGACCGTGTAAAACGACGTTGAAAGAAGGATTGATAAACTGAGTCAGGGATTGCTAGATAAAGTTTGCGTTGCGGGTCAAATTCTTCAAGAGCAAACTGGTAGTTCATAAACTGTCCAAGAGCCGTGTGAAATTCTGAAACATTCGATCTCCCAATAAAGCTCTTGATTTCGACTGCAATTTTTTCACCGGCTCGCTCAGCAGCTAACATCTCTGCCGCTAAGTCGATTTCAAAATCTACATCTCCAACACTTACTTGATAAGGATCGGCAGTAATTGTCCATCCTTCTTTCTCCAGAGCATTTTTAACTGCATTATGAAAGCGCTCCTTAGCCATTCATTCTTTTGACTCTTAATCTCAAAATATAACTCAATACGGTTCACTTAAGACTATTTATGCCCCGGAGATCCCCCTAAATCCCCCTTAAGAAGGGGGACTTTGAGAGCTTTCTTGTCCCCCCCTTTTTAAGGGGGGTTAGGGGGGATCTGTCTTAAGTAAACCGTATTGAAATATAACTACTATTTAAATTGTACTCTCAAAAGTCCTAGAATGAGGCTCTCCGTCCTTTGGAGCGACTGAACACCAAGAAGCCCAGTCGGAAATCACCCGCCCTACTCATCTTTGGGAATGATGGATCGATCGTACTAAAGGAAGCTGCCCCTTTGGGTTTTGCCTGCGTCCAAAAGAACATTCCTCTGATGCCTTGCCCTTTCCAACATGGGAATACCATCCGGCTTATCGATCGGATTCAGTGAGCATTTCTGTAGCAACTAATGCCAGTGTACTAACCGAATTACCGTTGATTTTGTTTTGGTAGAGACGCATTCACCTCGGTACAGCGACTTGTTTTAATACCGCAGCTATTACCGAATCAATTTGTAAGCCATCTAACATCGATTCTGGTTTCAAAATCAGACGGTGACGCAACAGCGGAAGTGCGATCGCCTTGACATCATCAGGAGTAGCATAATCCCTGCCGGCTAGCCAAGCGTGAGCTTTACTACTTTGCAACCAAGCTACAGCCGATCGCCCAGAAGCACCCAATCCCAAATCAGGATGTTTGCGCGTATTATGTACCAAAGCTAACAAGTAATCGAGCAATTTATCTTCTACTTTGACTGTTTGTACTGATTGACGGGCGCTCAGAATTTGCTCTACCGTTGCTACGGGTTTTATCCGAGCTAAATCGAGGCGTTTGGCGCTAAATCCTGCCTCTGAATTCAGCAGCATTTGCTTTTCTGCTGCTGCATCGGGATAGCCAACCACAAGTTTAAATAAAAATCGGTCTAACTGAGCTTCTGGTAGCGGATAAGTACCTTCAAATTCGAGGGAATTTTGAGTAGCGATCGTCCAAAATAAGTCTGGTAAAGCTAAAGTTTCACCATCTAATGTTACCTGCTGTTCTTCCATTGCTTCTAGCAGTGCTGACTGAGTTTTCGGAGGCGTGCGATTGATTTCATCCGCCAGTAAAATCTCAGTAAAAACAGGCCCTTTTTTCAGCGTAAAAGTATGACTGTTAAAATCAAAAATATTCGTTCCCAAGATATCAGATGGCAAAATATCCGGCGTTAGTTGAACCCGGCGAAAATCTGCTTGAATCAATTGGGCGATCGCTTTTACAAGTAGAGTTTTCCCGGTTCCAGGAACTCCCTCGATAATCACATGGCCGCCACTCAGTAGCGCCACTAGCAACTGCTGTATTATGGAAGATTGACCGACAACTATTTTGTCGAGGGATTGGCTGAGGCGTTTAAAAATAGAGTTTGTTTCGCTCATTTTGGATTGTTCCTATTAGACGAGAGATGTTGACGGATTTGCTCCCATTTACCCAACCAGGCTAGCAAATCTCGATCGCTGATTTGGCGGGGTTTCCGAGATGGCGATCGCACCAATTCAGCCAATTCTGCCGCTTTTCGCCCTGTTTGCTCCTCCCAAGCAGTTGTCAGGGTTTCACTTTCCAGGGATGTCTGTCCCAACAATAAGGCTTTTTGGAGTTGTAACTGTTCTGCTTTGACGATCGTTTCTACCGCAAAATCAGTGCTGTTGGCTTTTTCCAAAACACCCGCTAATGCTTGAATGTAAGCTTCGCTGTTGTCAACCTTTGGCCCTGATATAGCGACTGGCTGTCCGAACCTGTTCCACCCGGCAAAAATAGCAACGATGAGGATAATTGTAGCCTGGATTATAACAGGAAATAGAGGAGTTTTGGCTAGATAAGTGAATAAATTGTCCTGGGATTCGCGTTCAATAATTTCTGGATCTTTGTAGCCGTGAATGTATTCGTCCACCCAAATTTTATTGATATTTTTACTTGTTTTCTGGCTTGTGCGATCGATCTGAGATATTGCACCACTATCAACAACAGGCAAGATGCCTGTTCCACAATATATTAAGTTGCTTGTGGGGTGGGCGTCCCGCCCGCCTTTAAAAAACTTATTGGCAACGGTGCAAGATGTCGGATCGATAGGATTTTGGATGAAGTTTACTGCTAAAGCCTGTTCCGTTCCTTCTATTTCTTTCCCGCCACCTTCTGATTGAGTGACAAGCTTTGCTAAAAATTCATAATTACCTGGAAAATCCTGATAAGCGTTAGCAGCCAGATGGGGTGCAGAGGCAAAATAAACTGTTCCTTTTTCCAGGTTTTCTTTCCAAACAATTCCCCCAAATTTATCGCCTAAAATTGGCTTTTTGTCTTTGGGAACTCTCCGCCCGGTGTCAATTTTAATTTCCCCGACTGAATCGGGGAGCAAGCTACTGAAAGGTGCTGCTGTAACAGGTGCATCAACTCCCAAAATTACTAAAGTATTTCCCTGTTTAACCCACTTTTTTTCTATATCAGAAATAGCTCCTGAGATCGAACTACTATAGATGCGTAAAAGTGTACTTGGCGGTTTTGTATCGGGGTTTTTGGCAAAGTCTGCAACAGGTTTTTGCCAGCGCTGAATCTTGGTTCCCCGTTTTGACATGAAAGCATACCATGCTCCGTAGCCATCCGGGCCTCGATTATAAGTCGAACCGCTGTTGATTTTGTTGCTAGCGGGAGCAAATACTAGGGTAATGATGATTATTGCAGTAATGCCGATCGCACCCAACAACCAAAACCTACGATTTGATAAGTTCATGGCTGTTCAATCCTTAATTTGTTGGTAAGCTTGCTGACACTGTTCAAAGGTTGAGGCGTCAGCTTCCATGTTCCCAAAATACAGTTGTTCATGGATGGCGATCACAGTTTCGTAAGGTGCTGGCTGGGATAATTGCTGGATTAATTGCAAGTATTCGCCATCAGTGCGACTAGCTTGATAAACAGCGGTTCCGCCATCATTTAAGCGCTGTAAAACTGCCATATATAGACAGTGGCAAGCTTGGCGGTATTTGCCTGACTGCTGCAATTTTTGCGATCGCAAAAACAACTCTGCTACCGACAAATCTTCAATTGTTTGTTTCGCACTGACATCAGTTGTTTGATTGCTTTTTCGGAAATTATGAATATAAAAACGCAACTGTTGCCAAATTTGCCAACTCGCCCAGACTGCGAGCAATGCTAAGATTACCCAAAAGGCGGTTTTTGCGATCGTCCGCAAGATGGGAGAATCAAACCAAGATGGCAATTCGACATTCGGCATATTTTGGGCAGTTTTTAGTTCCCACCATTCCAGAAATCGCTGTTGTGACTGTGCTAATTGCCAACCGAAATTTGTTTTCTCAAAGGAGCTTTCCGACATAGTTTTATATTAGTTAATCAATTATAGTTCAATACGGTTCACTTAACACTATTTATGCCCCGGAGATCCCCCGAAAGCAAGGGGGAGTTTGAGAGCATTCTTGTCCCCCCTTTTTTTAAGGGGTGTGCCAGGGATATCTGTTCGTCTAACCGATTTAACTAATTTTCAATACCACATATATTAGCTTTTTGTCAACTGTCTATCGATCAAAAATTGATTATATTAAATTATCAAATCAATCTTCTGCCATAACTTTGAAGTTACTTAACAGCGTCATAAGAAATTTTATAAATATTTACAAAAAAAACGTGTCAGAATGGAAACAATAAGGTAATGGATAACAGACAAGGAGGCACGTTATGGTAGCGCTGACTGAAAGAGTCCAACGCAGATTGACGGTGGAAAAGGTCGAAATTGCCGCTGAAACAACGGCAATTCGATGCTTGGACTGGGATCGAGACCGCTTTGACATCGAATTCGGACTCAAAAACGGTACAACTTACAACTCATTTATCATTCGTGGCGAAAAGACAGCCCTCGTTGATACTTCTCACGAGAAATTTCGCCAACAATATATGGACTGTCTGACGGGCGAAATCGACCCGAAAGACATTGACTATCTCATTATCAGCCACACCGAACCAGACCACAGCGGTTTGGTTAAAGATGTGTTAGCACTCGCACCGCAAGCAATTGTCGTCGGTGCAAAAGTAGCAATTCAATTTTTAGAAAACCTTGTACATGAACCATTTGAGCGACTTATAGTCAAAAATGGTGACAAGCTAGATTTAGGAAACGATCACATTGTCGAATTCGTATCGGCCCCAAACTTGCACTGGCCCGATACAATTTTCAGTTACGATCACAAAACTAAAGTAATGTTTACCTGCGATGCTTTCGGGATGCACTACTGTTCCGACAGCACCTACGATGACGATTTAGCAGCAGTTGAGGAAGATTATCACTTTTATTATGAGTGTTTGATGGCTCCCAATGCTCGATCGGTCTTGAGTGCAATGAAACGCATGGTAGAATTGGGTGAAATCGGTACAGTTGCGACCGGTCACGGCCCATTACTACGTTATAACGTGGTTGAACTCACCGGGCGCTACAAAAAGTGGAGCCAAGAGCAAACCAAGACAGAAACTACAGTAGCAGTATTTTACACTTCCGACTACGGTTTTAGCGATCGACTCAGCCAGGCGATCGCCCACGGAATCACCAAAACCGGTGTCGCCGTAGAAATGATGGACTTAAAAATCGCCGACTTACAAGAAGTGCGGGAACTTGTTGCTACAGCCGCCGGGATCGTGATTTGTTCACCGCCCAGTGTCGGCGCTGCGGGTGAGAATGCCGAAGCCGCCATCAACACAATTTTAGTAGCTGCTAACAACAAACAATCCTTCGGCTTGTGCGAATCTGGCGGCGGCGACGACGCATCTATTTATCCGCTGCGAAACAAGTTCAAAGAGTTGGGTTTAAAAGAAATATTTCCCAACATTTTGATTAAAGACACGCCCACGGAAGCGATTTATCAACTTTGCGACGAAGCAGGCACCGACTTAGGACAGTGGCTGACGCGCGACAAGGCTGTTAAACAGATGAAAGCCCTCGACAGCGACCTCGATAAAGCCTTGGGACGCATCAGTGGCGGACTGTACATCATTACTGCTCAAAAAGGCGAAGTTAGCAGTGCGATGTTGGCTTCTTGGGTAACGCAAGCCAGTTTTAAACCATTGGGTTTAACAATAGCAGTTGCGAAGGATCGGGCGATCGAATCAATGATGCACGCGGGAGATAAATTTGTTCTCAACGTGCTCGAAGAAGGCAATTATCAAACCTTGATGAGACACTTTTTAAAGCGTTTTGCTCCTGGTGCCGATCGCTTTTCTGGAGTCAAAACTCAGCCCGGTAGTAATGGTTCTCCCATTCTGACAGATGCCTTGGCATACATGGAATGCGAAGTAGTCAGTCGGATGGAACTTTCGGATCATCATATCGTATATGCGATCGTCGATAGCGGCCGCGTATCCAATCCCGAAGCACTCCCCGCAGTTCACCACCGTAAAGTTGGCAATCACTATTAGGAACGAAGGAAGAAGGAAGAAGGAAGAAGGAAGAAGGAAGAGAGAAGTTCGGCAACGGATTGTGTAGCGGATGTAACGGATGTAACGGGTGGAAGAAAAAGGGAATTTCCGCAAGGTAAACTGTTGCTATTCTTGATTTCTTCCTCTCTTTCTTCCTCTCTTTCTTCCTCTGCGTTCTCTGCGCCCTCTGCGGTTAAATAAAAAAAATCTCATTCACACAGCCAATAGCCTTCCTGTAGCAAATTTAATATTCATAGGTGCAATCAATGACTAACACTCTAATTTCCATGCTCCAATCCGATGTTAAACCTCGCGACGTACAATTTCTCCCCATCGGACTGGATACTTTTATTATGCGATCGCGAACTTGGGATAGACTCAAATTTGAAGTAGAATATTCCCTACAAAAGGGTACAACAGCAAACAGTTATATTATTCAAGCTGACAAAACTGCTTTGTTCGACCCACCAGGGGAATCTTTCACCCAAAATTATCTAGGATCTTTGCAGAAACGGGTAGATTTAAAAAAGCTAGATTATATAATTTTGGGGCATTTCAACGCTAACAGAGCCATCACGATTAAAGCTTTGTTAGAATTAGCCCCGCAAGTCGCTTTTGTTTGCACGAATCCAGCGGCGATTGGTTTGCGAGGTGCTTTTCCAGAACAAGAACTAAACATTCTGATCGTCCGAGGGGAAGAAAGACTAAACTTAGGCAAAGGTCACGAATTAAGATTCATCGCGACTCCTACTCCTCGGTGGCCAGACGAGCTTTGTACTTACGATTCGCAGACTCGAATTGTGTTTACTGACAAATTTTTTGGAGCTCATGTTTGCGGCGATCAAGTGTTTGATGAAGGGTGGACTGTTTATAGTGAAGACAGACGTTATTATTATGATTCGCTGCACGCATCGCAGGCTAAACAAGTGGTGACGGCGATGGATAAATTAGCTAATTTGCCAGCAGCATTTTATGCTCCTGGTCATGGCCCGATAGTCCGTTATGGCCTTAATGAACTGACCAATTTGTATCGCGAATGGAGCCAACAACAAAATTCAAAAGACTTGACTGTTGCGTTGCTTTATGCTTCTGCTTATGGTAATACCGCTACTCTAGCGCAGGCGATCGCGAAAGGAATTACTAAAGCCGGTGTTGCGGTGGAAACGATTAATTGCGAATTTGTTGAACCGGGAGAGATTCAAGAGGCGATCGAGAAATGTGCAGGATTTATCATCGGTACTCCGACTTTAGCAGGACACGCGCCGACTCAGATTCAAACGGCTTTGGGAATTGTGTTGTCTACAGCGGCTAAAAGCAAATTAGCGGGAGTTTTCGGCTCTTTTGGCTGGAGTGGAGAGGCGATCGACTTAGTTGAAGGAAAGTTGAAAGATGCTGGCTATCGCATCGGATTTGAACCGATTCGAGCGAAATTTAAGCCGACGGCGGCGACGATTTATGAGTGCAAAGAAGTGGGAACAGATTTTGCTCAAGCTTTGATTCGATCGCAAAAATTGCGCGCACCAAAACCGACATTGACTGGAGGGAGCGATCGTACTGAACAAGCAGTGGGGAGATTGGTTGGTTCGCTGTGCGTAGTCTCGGCGAAGCGCGGGGATCTCACCAGTGCGATGCTGGCTTCGTGGGTGTCGCAAGCCACGTTTAATCCGCCCGGTGTGACTATTTCTGTGGCTAAAGATCGATCGATCGAAGCTTTGATGTACCCCGAAGATAAATTCGTGCTCAATATCTTAGCAGAAGGGCGACAGTTGCGGAAGTATTTTATGAAAAACTTTGCTCCAGGAGAAGACAGATTTGCCGGAGTCGAAACGGTGGAAGCTAGCAACGGCTGTCCGGTTTTGACTGATGCTCTAGCTTATCTCGAATGCGAGGTAATAAGTCGGATGGAATGCGGCGATCACTGGGTAGTTTATGCCACGATTGAAAACGGTCATTTGCTCAAAAATGATGGGGTGACAGCGGTGCACTACCGGAAATCTGGGACTCATTATTAAGATAAGACGGCGGTTGAAACCGCGCCTACAAAAACGAAGTCCGCCTCCGCGGACTGAAGAAAACAATGTGATTTTATTAACCGCCCGTTCTTTAACCCGCGGAGGCGGATTTTGTTTGTATAGACGCGGTTTCAACCGCCGTCTGCATCTGCGTTAATCCGCGTTAATCTGCGGTTGCAAAAACCGATTTACTTTGCCTCAACCGCCGATTCCGGCCACAGATAGATAGCGCCAGAAATCAAAGTTAAAGCCACAGAAACCCAAAAAGCAATTAATGCCGGAATATTCCACGCTTCGGACAGAGGAGCGATTAAAAGTGCGATCGCCACAATCTGACTAACCGTCTTCAACTTCCCCCAAATATTAGCTCCAGAAATCGTAGTTTTATTAACACGCCATCCAGCAATTGTCAACTCCCGCCCCAAAATTAAAAACACTGCCCAAGCGGGCACTTTACCCAACTCAATCAATACTAAAAGCGGCGCGAGCACCAACAGTTTATCCACCAAAGGGTCGAGAAACTTTCCCAAATCGGTAATTTGGTTCAGCTTCCTAGCCAAATAGCCGTCCAGCCAATCAGTAGCCGCAGCTACCACAAAAATCGCGGTGCAAATCCAGCGGCTTTGGGCGCTTGGATCGTACAAACCGTAGAGCAGAAAAGGTACTCCCAGCAAGCGAGAAAAAGTAATCAAATTAGGCAAATTCATAATAGAAGGAAGTTCGGCAACGGATTTTTTAACGGATTTAACGGATGTAACAGATGTAACGGATAGATGTTGAAGGCAGAGGGCAGAGGGCAGAGAAAAAAAATTAAGGGCAATCTTGTAAAAAGATTGCCCTTAATTTAACATTTTTTGTAGCTGTTTAACTTTTATAAAAACAGCTTTTAGCGATCGCTATCCGTGCGAACATCCCAAGCAATTGTTAGTGGCTCTAACAATTTCTGCTGGCTGCTAGAGGCGAGGAGGCCTAAATATTCGCGAACAACAAAGCTGTGTTCGATATTCAAGCGATAACCGAGTGAGACATCCTCAAAGAAAAGCGGCTCTGCCAAAATTGCTTCCCAATCAGGATTTTGCCTCGACTCCTCGGCTAGCAGCATGAAATCTTCCTCCGTCGGCAAAAGTCCCGCCGGCAATTTTCCTGACAAAATCTCCAGAATCCGGGACTCGCAGGTGCTGGTATTCACACCCTGACGTTCCAACAACTGCAAAATTTCCTCAAAGCTGAGAGTTTCTGCGCCCAAAACCTGCATTAATTCCCACAGCAGAAAAAAGTCGCTGTACTGCTGTTGTGGCACGTCCAAAATTTGAGGATAGAGAGCTAAACTCGCCAATCCACAGGCAACTCGACCAGTTTTTGCTGATAATTTCGTGCTTTTAGATACAGAAGTTAATGCAGAATTGTGAGTTGCTGAAATATCTCGATCGACCTCCAATTCCCAGTCTTGAACCACGATCGCATTCGGCAACTTCTGTCGCAACCAACGGGCGATCGCAGGCCAAGAACCCATGCCCCCCGCACAAATCGCCTGATTTATCCCCGCCGGCGACATTCCCGCGCGACTAAACAAAGCATTTAATTCGCGGTTTAACTGCTGCACAAAAGGTACTAAAACCAGACTTTCCAAATCTCTGCGCTTCACATCCCAATGCTGCTGGCCAATATCCAAAACAAAACTTTCTTGATGTTGCAAAATAACTTTCAAATGCCTTGCAGCTTCCAACAATTGCAGCCCAAAAGCAGAACCTTGCAATCGCTGCTGCAATTGATAGCGACTAGGCAAATCTGGATGCCCCGGACGTGGTAGATCGATCGACATTCCCCAAGTTTCATTTTTAGCCAACAACTGACAGACAATATCCTGATCGAAAGCATTACCAGCCGCCTCAAAACTTTGGCAAGTAAAATCAGCACGAGTTAAATCTTGAAGATTGGACGGTAACTCAACTAAAGCGAATTCCACCGTTGCCGCCCCCGCATTCAGAATCAAAGTTCCTCCGCTAAAAGACGAAGCATTCACAGTCAGTGGCGCAGCTTCGGAGCCCTTTGAATCATCCTGAATAGAATCGATCGCACCAGACTGGATTCCTGTAGAATTTTTGACAGGAGTTATAGCAGCAAGCAAAGTGGCGATCGTATCGGGTACCACAAAAATTGGCGAACCCGGAGCCACCAAACCCGCGCCCAAAACAGCCTCCCGCAGATTAAACCCATAAGCATTTCCCCAGCCAGCCGGAGTCCCCAAAATTACACCCTGCAAGTCTAACAGCGCCGCATCGAGAGTTTGCGCCGTCAGCCCCGAAGCGCCACAGATTAAATTAGAAACGGGCAATTCTGCAAAATTCGCCGGGATTGCAGCATCTGAAACTTCCGCCAATTTATCAAATTTTTGCCCCTGCTTCCTCGGATTCAAAGTAGCTAGCAGCGCCCGCAAACCGTGCAGTGGCAAGGCGATCGAAACAGCCTGCAAGGGCGACCACTGCAACAGGGGTTCGTACATCCCAGCAGCCTCCCGCTGGTAAGGAATGCCCACCTTTAAAGGCAATTTAAAATTTTCCAGTAAGAAGTCTCCCGCAGGCAAAGTCAACTGCCGGAATCCCACGGATTTGACTGTCACCCGCTGCCCCGAATCTCCTGTAGCTATTTCCCGAATCACCGCACTCGTGGCAATCCTAAAGCTGGCGCTCGCAGCAAAACCTTTATCCTGCGGTGCTTTCGAGTGTTCTGTGGCTTCCCAGTAAATCGGGTGCAACTGATGGCTGGTACGATCGAGCAAAGTCGCCGAAAGTCCACTAGAACCGAAATCTATGCCCAAATACCAGCGAGGATTCCGGCGATTCTGCGATTCACCGAATGAAGAGCCGATCGCACCTGACACAGAATGTGCAGCCGACTCTTGCTGTGTGGGAAACTCGCCCAACTCGATTTTCCGATCGATAACTGGTGCTTTACTGTCTGTCGGAGTTAGGTTTTTTTTTTGCTTTCTGGAAGACTCGATCGCACTTCGTCTGTTTTTGCGGTTGGAGAATCAGTCTCGGTCAAACTAGCCAAAATCTCGTCTAGCGTCAACTTCGACTCGTCTTCGGAGGCAAACAAATCATCCTCAAGTTCGTCCTCCAAAACAAAGGGTTCATCGTCAGATGAGAGTTCTAGCACATCGGAGAACAAATCTTCCAGCGTGCCTAGTTCTTCCTCAGCAGGCTCCACAAAGGGATTTTGTGTACCGCCCTTGGGGGAACTCGCGGGTACAGTCACTGAGGAATTCGATCGCCCGGAGCTAGTAGTTGGCAATCCCTCCAGATTGTAGAGGTCTGTCTCCAACAGTTCCAGAGTATTGTTGTCCAAATTGAGAGCTCGATCGAGGTCATCTTCTAATGCCTGAACCGGCAACAAATCCTCGTCAGGCGAAGCTTGAATGTAGGCATCATCCAGCCGCTGCGACGGAGTGTCAAACTCACCAGTATGAACATCACGAGCACTCGGCCCGCGCGCCGTTACACCTCGTCGGTTCTGGTTGATTTCCGCAGGTACGCTTGCAGCCGGACGATCTACAATAGGAGTATCGAAATTTTCGCCTCGATTTTGAGTTATTTCTAAATTTGGTCGATCGTCCGCGTCAATGTCAATTTGCCGATCGGCGATCGACAGCGAGTGCGGTTCAGAGACTTCAGGTACTGTTGCAACTTGCGGTTCAAATAAATCTTCAGTATCTAAAGTTAGATCGTCTACAAAATTACCGATGATGAAATCTGAATCTTCACCTACTAAAATATCTTCCAACGATTCGCCTTCATCCAGCAGATTTACAAACAAATCTTCTGCTGTATTTAGGGGTTCGGTAGTTTCATCAACCGCTAAGTTTTGAGCTTTGACTGGTTCAATTTCAGCAGTATTTTCTATATTTTCGAGGGTAAAATCTTCGGTTTCTAATTCTAGTTCTGCGACTGCTTCTCCTGCGAACAAACTCGCGTACAAATCCTCAACATTTTCGCCGGTTTCAGCTTGCATATCTTCTGAAGCAGCTCCAGAAGACCGAGTTTCCTCGCCTGGTCTTTCCGGTGCAGAACCGAATAAATTATCTGCCAAATCCGGGAGCGAGATTGGGGTTTCTAGCCGATCGCGCCTCAACTGTCCGAATTGCGGAGAAATTTCTGTACCTGCATAGGGCAATCTGTCTTCGGCTCCAAGTTCACCGGTGGGACTTTGCGGGGCGGCTGACTGGTCGATCGACGTACTTGAAAGGTTGGTGGCAGCACTTTCGAGATTAGCAATGGCGATCGGCTGCGGCACATAGGAAGAAGCTTCTCGCCCCAACTGTTCCGCCAAATGGTTGACAAAAGCTACGAACATCGCCTCGCTCTGCTGGCTCAAACCATACATATTTTCGATGCCTTGGGACAAAGAAGCTTGATGAGTTTCCAGATTTGTTTGCAAAGTATCGAACACGATACTCATCGTAGAATCGAGCCTCATCAGCAGATTGTCAGCACGAGATTGGAACGATTGCATTTGCTCCAACCTTTGAGCAGGAGTCATCCGCGAATCTTCTGCTGATGTTTGTTCTCGTCGTGTTACGTCAATAGCCGATTGCTCCGATTGTCCGGCACCCAAAGAATAAGGTGCTGCACTACTTTGCAACAACTGATTTTCTACGCCACCTAACATTTGGCATAAATCGCGATCCAAGGTTTCTTCCAAGCGAGTAGTCAACACCTGCAAGAATTCAGAAATGATTTGCTGTTGGTTAGCTTGTTGCTGAGCTAGGGATTGTTGTTGCTGCCGTTTTGCTTCTAGCTGTTTGATTTCTTGAATTAGAGCTTGCTGTTCTTGTCGCAGAGCTTCTATATCTCGTTGGAGTGGCTCCGTCAGACTCGATCGCAGGTGGTTGATTTCTCCGGTTACGGCAAGCGTGATTTGCTCTGCTGCTGAGGGGCGAGGGGCGGGCATCGGCAGTTTGGGCATTGGAACTGGTTGCGGGCGATCGCTTGGGCTGGCAGGCCCTTTGTCTGTGGCTACCTTTGAGCCTGGGGAAACCAGATAAGCGCGAAGTCGCTCTAACAGTTGGCGTTGGTGGACAGTATCAAGAGAACCCGTCCAAGGCAAGCGAGGGGCGGGCTTGCTGAGTACCTCGTCAATCTCAGCAATCAGTGCTTGAATTTTGTACTTCTGAGAATTCAAGGGCGGAACCTCTGGGAATGCGACTAGGGAAAAACTTTATCAAAAAAAAAGACTCAAGTCAGGTGGCAGTAGGACTAATAGATAGAATAATCTGAATGCTACTTCCGTTAATAATCTACGAACAATAATCTACGAATACTTTTTGAGAACTGTAAATTAAACTTTTGCCTTCGGATCACTTTTATTGCCTATCATAGGTTATAGCTGTTTCAAAAAAAACTGGGACTGTAGGCCCGTGCTCCAAACTCTTATTTCGTAAGTTATTCCCAATTCTTCAATCTCAAATCTCAAATTGTATTAGTTCTCGATCGCTGAAGATACTGATGTGACGGCATTTTCATGTTTTTCCTTCTGCCATCAGACAAAAAACCTCAACCAATTTGCGATCGTCCCCGTGCTGTTGATATAAGGAACCTTCTATAGTAACCTTTATCTGTGTTCATAGCCAGAAGTTATCATGGTACAATAATTCTGGGGTAGCAAAAAAGGTGGTTGGGAACTGTGTCGGTTCCGCTCGCCAAGAGTACCAACCTTTAACCAGAAAGTTGTGGTGGATTTTCCCGATCGTGCTGATATTTAACAGGTTTCAGGCAGTTTCAGTTGCATTAGCTCGCTGTCTATCATGCTTGTGTTTGCTTGTGTTTGCTTTTGTGGCGATCGACTGCTGCTAATGCTGACTGACAACAAATCTGGCAAGCACTGTTAAGCTTTGTAAGCCAAGTGCTGTCAAAGGTAATTCGATCGGCCCATTACCTTGCCACGTTGCCAAATTTTGTTAACAAAAAATTTAGCAACGCGGTGTGTATCTAAAAAATTATGGTATGGTGTTTGGTTTCTAGCTCGAAATCAGAGCTTAAGACTATTAATTCCAGTAAGCTATCTTTGCAGGGCAAAACTTTAGAGGTAAAATTGCCAATTTTAGATACTTGTTTCTCAAGTATTGAATCTCAAATCCAATAACTCGGCTGCAACCTATTTCTAACTCACCAGCGCAGCTCCAGCGCATAAATTAAAATGATGGCCTCATGGAAGACCGCTTTAACACCCGAGATCCGAATTCCAATATAAATCAATTGATAGTTTCTACTCCTTTTTTTGCTGGCTTACCAGATCCTGTAATCGAGAGAGCAACTGTCCATATTGTTACCCGCAGTCATCCATCAAATCAAGTGATTTTACTGGAAAATGACTGGGGAACATCAGTGTATTTTATATTGGATGGTTGGGTGAAAATTCGCACCTACAACCTAGACGGAAAAGAAGTAACACTGAATATTTTAGGGAAAGGAGAACTGTTCGGGGAAATGGCTGCGATCGAAGAAGCACCGCGATCGACAGATGTGATTACCTTAGCCCCAACACTGATTGGCAATATGCCATCTCAGGATTTTGTGCAGCTCATTCATACCGAGCCGCTAGCAGGCATTAGGCTAGCTCAATTGATGGCCCGCCGCCTGCGACAAGTCAACCGCCGCCTGCGTTTGCGGGAGTCTGATAGTACCTCGCGGGTAGCAGATATTCTATTATTTTTGGCAGAGGGGCAAGGGAAAATCATGGCAACAGGAGGTACAGAAATACCCAACCTGCCACATAGAGAATTGAGTAGCCTCAGCGGGCTAGCTCGGGAAACGGTAACGCGAGTGCTGAGCAAGCTGGAAAAAAAAGGAACCATTCAGCGCGAACGTGACGTTTTGTGCATTCCAGACTTACACGCCTTGGAACGCCTGTTAGTATAGAAGTATCAGAGATTGCTAATTTGAATCTAATTCAAAAGCACTCTCTGTTAACTAACTACTAATCCTGATTTCCCACCGGAGGTAAAGCTGTGAGTTTTAAGAAAATTTTCGCCGCCTTAGATGATTCTGAACTCGGCCACCGCGTCTTCAATCAAGCTTTAGAATTAGCTTTGGGCGATCGAGCCGAGGTGATGCTATTTCACTGTGTTACTGTCAACACGCTGGGCGAGACTGCCGTGCCAATTCCGGTAGATTTGGGCATGAATATCGAGCTAATGGATCAAACTTATCAAAATCAACGTTTGCGGGTGGAAAGGGAGCAAAAACAGGCTTCGGATTTGCTGCAAAATTACTGCGATGCCGCCGCAAAACAAGGATTGCACGTGGAATTTGACTGCAAAATGGACGGCGATACAGGCTATTGTATCTGTGAATCAGCCCAAAATTGGGGTGCAGATTTAATTGTAGTGGGGAGGCGCGGGCGCACGGGGTTTACAGAAGCTTTCCTCGGGAGTGTCAGCAATTATGTCGTTCACCACGCATCTTGTTCGGTTTTTGTAATTCAGGAAATGAAAGCCGAAAAATGATGCTGATCACAATTTTGGCTGAAAAAATCCATCTAAAATAAGATTTGCTTTCGTAGCTAAACCCGGTTTCTATGAGCAGTTATATGCGGCCGCGAGGCATCCAAACAGTGAAACCGGGAATCAGTTTTTTAGCGCGAAAGTCCCGTAAAATCTAAAATCTAAAATCTAAAATCGGAAAACCGGGAATCAGCCCCATAGCCCGTAAGTTCCGTAAAATCTAAAATCTAAAATCTAAAATCTAAAATCGGATGAGTGATTTTTTGTCAGCAGATGCCGCGTCTAATTCGGGCAGTTCACCAAGTACAAATAATGATCCCGAAACTGCTGCTATTTCAGATTTGGCGGGCGATCGCACCAATCCTGGGCAGAAGAAGGAGAATCCCGCCTCTGGAGAAGCACCTTTAAGGCTCGTAGAAACAGCATTCTTGGCAAGTACCGCTAGCTTGATTTGGCTGGTAAATTATTACTTTCCGCTGGGGCCTTTGCTGCGGGTTTTTTTCCCAGTGCCGATCGCCCTGGTTTACCTGCGCTGGGGCAACCGAGCCGCTTGGATGGCAACTTTGGTTTCAGGTTTGCTGCTGTCGGTACTCATGGGCCCGACGCGGAGTATTTTGTACGTGATGCCTTTTGGAATTATGGGAGTTGTGCTGGGAGGACTTTGGAGGCGTAAAGCGAGTTGGTCTGTCTCTATTAGTTTAGGCGCGCTGATTGGTACTGTCGGCTTCTTTTTTCGGTTTTGGCTGCTGTCAGCTTTGGTGGGTCAAAACCTCTGGGTTTATGTAACCGCCCAGGTAACGGAGATGGTGGAATGGGTATTTGTGAAGCTGGGCTGGCTAAGTGTGCCGAGTTTTAACACAATTGGGGCGATCGCCGCTGGGATGATTTTGGTTAACAATATTGTCTATTTATTTGTAGTACATTTAGTAGCTTTACTGCTGTTAGGTCGTTTGGGAAATCCGATTCCGCTGCCGCCGCGCTGGGTTCAAGCTTTGATTGATTATGATGAGTAGTTATTGGGAATTGGGGCATTGTTGACTGTTAACTGTTAACTGTTAACAGTTAACCAATAACCAATAACTAATAACCAATAACCAATAACCAATAACTAATAACTAATAACCAATAACCAATAACTAATAACTAATAACCAATAACTAATAACTAATAACTAATAACTAATAACTAATAACCAATAACTAATAACCAATAACTAATAACTAATTTATGATTGGTATTTATACAGAAATCGAACAGTGCCAGCGGTGGATCGATCGCTATCGGGGACAGAAACCGATATTTGCCTGCGTGTTAGGATTTACCGCAACAGGCTTAATTCCAGGCATTTCAGCAGCAGGAGCAACCCCGCACGATCGACAGTTTACTTGTTTGGCCGATGCAGAATTCTTGTATAACGGCCCCCAACCGTCGCCCCAATATCCTTTACCGCCCCTACAAGCCGGAGCTTCGCCGGTACTGATATCTCGTGCTGTAGTCGAAGCTTTGAAAATTCCACTTTACTTGTTTAATGCTGGTTTGCCCCTCCCGCCTCCGGTACCTGCAATTGATTTAGGCGGCACTGCGGCAAAGTGTCTGATTTCTGGGAATGCTTTAGAACTCGAAACAGTCAAACATTTGCTGGAACAAGGGCTAATTTGGGGAGCTAAATTAGCCGATCGAGCTAATAACAGCTATTTAATTTTAGGGGAGTGCGTAGTTGGCGGAACGACTACTGCTTTGGGCGTGTTAATGGGTTTGGGTATTGCAGCGGCGGGCAAGGTTAATAGTTCTCACCCTCGCTGCAATCACGCTCAAAAATTGACTGCGGTGACAGCGGGACTGCATAATGCTGAGTGGAAAATTGGCGGACAAAACAGCACTCCCCTGGAATTAGTGGCGGCGGTGGGCGATCCGATGCAAATAGCGGTGGCGGCAATGGCGATCGCCGCGAGTCGAACTTGCGGGGTGCTCCTGGCTGGAGGGACGCAAATGCTTGCCGTTTACGCTTTGATGCAAGCCATAACGCGGGAATATGCTCTGCTGTGGCGTCCAGAACAAGTGGCGGTGGGGACTACGCGCTGGGTAGCAGAAGACCAGACGGGAGACACTGTAGGACTCGCTCAAGAGATCGGAGGTGTGCCTTTGTTGGCCGCGCAGCTCAGTTTTGCTGGCTCTGGCTACCCACAACTCCAAGCTTACGATCGGGGATATGTGAAAGAAGGTGTGGGTGCGGGAGCGTGTGCGATCGCCAGCGGATTAGCTGCAAATTGGACTCCAACTCAACTCCTTCAAGCTGTTGAGGCTTTAGCTGCGCGGTGTTAGATTAAACATTAAGTGCATAGTTATAAGCTGTTCTGCATTTAAATTGTATATTTAGGGCAGGCGGGACACCCCACTCATTGTTTGATTATTTTTTAACATCCAATTTAAGTGCAGAACAGCTTAGAAATAGATGCCGGATTGGCGAACTTCTCTACTAGACATCTCCCATAATTTTTGTGGAACAGGCATCCCTTCGACTCCACTCAGGGCATCGCCTGCCTGTTCAAAACAGGCTTTTTAGGAGATGTCTATTTCTGCTTTCTCTCTGCGCCAAGAGCACCCTCTGCGGTTCACAAGAAAAATCTTTTTCACCGAAGAAAGAGGATTGCTATTTCTATACCAAATCTCGCCTTAATATGCTATTCCCATGCAAATTGCGCGAAACAAAAAACTCCCTATAATGACTCTATAATAGACGACAGTTAACTGTTAATTGTTAACTGTTGACTGATGACAGGAAAGCTAATAACAACTAACAACTAACAACTAACAACTAACAACTAACAACTAACAACTAACAGTCGAAAATTAACCCAAATTGTATTCTTGCTGGGATTAATGCCCGATCGCCTTTACCACTATTTAATTAGACCTACCTACCTGTTGCGAGTAGATTCTTTTGGAAAGCAACTGCTCTTCCAAGGCAGCAATTCGATGGTAAGCTGCTGTTAGCTGAGCTGTCAGGCGCTGGATTTGAATATCTGTAGTCAGCTCTTTTTCTAGGCTTTGAGAATTCTTGTCGAAGTAGCTGTCATCTAACAGTATGTCCTTGTGTTCGAGGAGCGCATTGAGACGGCTGTAGCTTTGATATGAGGATGTGTTGTCATTTTCTACTGTTCCAGAACCGTCGTTTCTCTGTTGGTTCAGCTTCGTCTCGTTGGCAGAGTCCAATAACTTTTCACTGAGGTTTTCTATGAGTTTGTAGAGGGCATCGACTTGTTGGGTCAATACTGTAACTTGCTGGCGGAGCATTTCCATGCAATTATCCTTTGGATAGTAACTTATATCTTTTTACATTTTAGGGAAATCTTTACACAACTCTAATTTATCACTAGATTATTTAATTTTTGACCGAAAAGCGAGCCCGCCGGGCCCCTGGCTTCAGACACGGGGAAAAGTCGGCAGCGGTTTCAACCGCCTTTTTTTCCTCGCTCAAGTGAGTCACATTCGTAACATATCTACTTATTCTAACGGTTGTTCTGATGCATAAATAGTTTTATGAAACAAAGATACAAATATCGCATATATCCAACTCCTCCGCAAGTCCATAATCTTGCTAAATTGTTTGGCTGTTGTCGCGTTGTATGGAATGATTCACTGGCATTGTGTAATTCATCCAAGAAGCTACCGAGTAACGGAGATTTGCAAAAGACTTTCATTACTCAAGCCAAGAAGTCGGAAGAACGGGAATGGCTAGCGGAAGTTTCAAACATTCCCCTTCAGCAATCAATTGCTGATTTAGGAGTAGCTTGGAAGAACTACTTTGATTCATTCAAAGGTAAGCGAAAAGGCCGGAGAGTTAGTCGTCCCAAATTTAAGAAGCGTAACAGCAGGCAGTCGGCAAGATTCAGGGTTGGAGGCTTTTCCATTAAACATGGGAAAATTTATCTTACTAAGATCGGGAAAATCAAGGTTGTTTGGTCAAGGGAGTTGCCATCTCCGCCAAGTTCGGTCACAGTAATTAAAGATGCTGCGAACCGATACTTTATCAGCTTCGTCGTTGAAGTCGTCCCAACAATATTACCCAACGGGCAATCAGTTGGTATCGATCTCGGTATAACCGATTTTGCTACTCTGAGTACAGGCGAAAAAGTGAAGGCTCCCAAACCTCTCAAGAAGCATCTGAGAAAGCTTCACAAGGCACAACGCAAGTTAGCTAGAAAGAAAAAAGGAAGCAAGCGGAGAGAATTAGCGCGTCGAAAGGTTGCAAAAATTCACGCCAGAATCTCCGATATCCGTAACGATTTCTTGCACAAATTGAGTACCAGGATTATTCGTGAGAACCAAGCGATAATCCTAGAAGACCTCAACGTTTCCGGTATGATGAAAAACCGTAAGTTATCCCGTGCTATTTCTGATTTGGGCTGGCAAAGTTTTCGGACAATGTTAGAAGCCAAGTCAGAAATGTACGGCAGAGATTTTAGAGTTATCAGTCGCTGGGAACCAACTAGCCAACGTTGTTCTTGTTGTGGACAGATTGGCGGGAAGAAAGAGCTTTCAGTTCGGGAATGGACTTGCTTGTTTTGTGGAGCAGTTCACGACCGAGATGAGAATGCAGCGATTAATATAAAAGTCGCGGGTGGATTGCCTGAGACTCTAAACGGACGTGGAGGATGGAGTAAGACCGCATCTAATGCGGCATCTTCCAGCGAAGCGTCAACCCACCAGTTCCCTAAACAGCTTTCGTTGTTTGGGTAGATTGGAATCCCCCTGATTTATCAGTGGGGAGGAAGTCAAGGTAAATTTAGGGACTCAGCTTGTCAATTTGAGAATATTCGATTTGAGATTGTCTTGGACGCTGAAACGGGGTTTTTCAACCCTAACACTTCGTTATAACCTTTAATCAGAGTGAAAAAACCCGGTTTCTGAGAGTCGGAGTGTGGCTCATCCTGTTATATTGAGAGGTTGGTCGCCGATGCTTTGAGTCAAACAGATTCCGATCGCACCGCGATCGAGTACAATGGCTCTGTGTTTGAAAAAGAAATAAGATAAATCGGCGCCAACTACCGGACTCGAAATACGATTATTTCCCGACCCGCAGAACACATGGACGATCGGTCAATATTTAGAAAAGCGGATTCACAGGTGAAACGAAGGTCTTTGCTATTGGGGGCTGCCACCCTAACTTTAAGTCAATTGGCGGCAGGTTGCGACTCGAAGCCCATTCTCAAAATTCGATCGCTCAAAAACGGTATTCCGGCCCAACTGGTAAGCAAATTTAGCCGCGATTTACAACCGTCTCCGATTTTGCAGGTAACGCAAGAAGGTCAATTAAAAGAATTATTCGCGCTGTTACAGGAGTGGAAACGGGTTCCCAAATCAAAAAATCAAGCTGATTTGGTGATGTTGGGAGATTATTGGCTGACTTTGGCCATACAACAAAAATTGATTCAACCGATCGATCCTGCTAAATTTGATAATTGGTCGAAATTGCCCGAAAGATGGCAAAAACTGGTCAGACGCAACAATGACGGTCAATTAGACGCTAAAGGTCAAGTTTGGGCTGCACCTTACCGCTGGGGAAGTACAGTAATTGCCTATCGAACCGACAAATTTAAGGCCTTGGGGTGGACTCCGACAGATTGGAGCGATTTGTGGCGAGTCGAATTGCGCGATCGAATTTCTCTCCCAGACAGTGCTAGAGAAGTTATCGGTTTAACCTTAAAAAAACTCGGAAAATCTTACAATACGCAGCAATTAGATAAAGTTCCAAATCTCAAAAAAGAACTGGCCTCTCTGCACCGACAAGTTAAACTTTACAGTTCCGAAGCTTACCTGCAACCATTGATTTTAGGCGATACTTGGTTGGCCGTAGGTTCCTCTGGGGACTTGCTACCGCTGCTGCAAACCGAAAAGGATATTGCTTTAGTAATTCCGGTTTCAGGAACTGCACTGTGGACAGATTTATGGGTAGAACCCGCATCAGGAAAGCCAGTTTCATTAGTCGAAAAATGGATTGATTTTTGCTTGCAGCCTCAAATTGCGCCTCAATTATCTTTGCTGGCTAAGGCTAGTTCGCCGATAATTATCGGCATGAAACCGGAGGATTTACCGACAGATGTTCGCACTAATCCCTTGTTATTGCCGGATGCTAAGATTCTTGGTGCTAGTGACTTTATGCTGCCTTTTGGGGATGCTGGGATTCAGCAGTATCGATCGCTCTGGCAAGAAATTCGGCAAGTAGTTACAGCACTTCCAGATATTATGAGGTACAGTAGCAGCAATTAGTAAACCAGTTTTTGAGATGTTTCGGATTAATTAAGTCAAGAGCCACAGCAATTTATGACACAAAAAAGCCCTGCCGGAAGCAGAGCTAAATTTGGCTAGAGCCAGCAGAGAGAATATGACTCTCCCTGCCTCTTAGAACCCGCTCTTAGAACGTGAAAGTAGTTCTCAGAGTACCAATAATGATGTCGTCGTTCTGATCGTTTTGATTGGGGTTGGTAATCCAAATCACGCCCGGAGTCACAGCAATGTTATCCGACAGCTTGAACTTGTAGAAGCCTTCAACGTGCCACGACTCGTCATTTGTGAATCTCCGCAAATTGCCCGGAGCCTCAAGTTTATCCAAGTAAGGCTCGCGACCTACTACAAAGCCAAGCAAGTTGCCTTCTTTCCCTAAATCGGGCAAAGCTAAGGTGACAGCGTAGTTCCAAATTCTTGCATCGCCGATGCCGATAATGCGAGCATTCGTTAAACCGGCCCAGCCACCAATTATAAATCTGGGGTTCAGGCGGAATGAAGCTTGAGCGCCGTAGGAGTTGCTGACAACTTTGCGAGCGCGGAAGCCGGGGAAGCCTTCGCTCAAACCGTTGATGGAATTAGCGGTGCCGGTACCGGTGAAACCGCCGAGATTATCGGGGCCGTTCCCTAAGCCGTTGTCAAACCCGAAGTTACCTCTGCTAAAGTAACCGTGGTTGTAGTTGAAAGCAACTTGCAAGTTGCGTCCGGGGGTAAAAGTCAATTGGCCCATCGCTGCGTAGTCGCCGTTGAACAAGCCCGCGCCTTTGGCAGGACTGGCTGGATTTGACGCCAAGTAGCCGAAGGATAGAGAAGTCGGGCCGAACACCCCGCCTAGCAAGCCCCTGTTACCAAGAGCGTAGTCAAAGCCGATACCTGCACCGCCACCTAGGCGATAAATTGGGTTCCGCTGTCCAAAGGCGCTCAATGACCCGTTACCGCCGTCAAAGTCTTCAAAGTAAGGGTTGACAGTCGGGATGATGTCGTCCCAAACGCCCGCGTTGGCTGCAAGGGTAACGTTCAGTTGGTTACCGACGGGGAACTTGTACAGCAAGGTGTCGAGGGCAACAACGTTGTCGGTTCGGCCGACTACGTTCCAAGTTTGAGTACCTTCGCTGGTAGCGCCAAAGTTAAAGTTTCGACCGTTGCCGACCTGAAGCCTGGTCAGTAGCAGGTCTCGGCCGGTGAAGCTAGTGTTTAAATTGAGACGCACTCGCTGTTGGAAGACGGTCTCATTGTTACCCTGACCGATTCTGGTGTTGTTTCTGCCAAACAAACCCTCATTGCCGCCAAAGTCGTCGCTGAGGGCAAAGATTGCTTCCCCAGTCAGCTTGGTAGTGGTTGAGAATTGGTTAGCTTCGAGTTCGGCTGTCCGAGCATCCAGACCATCGACGCGGCCGCGCAGGGTTGCTAATTCTGCTGCAAATTCTTCTTGGAGCCGTTGGAGGGCTGCCAAGTCATCTTTCGTAGCTAAGTTGCCGCTGCCTGCTCTGATTAGCTCGTTAACTTTGTCTAAGCAAGCGTTTAAACCGGCGGCAAATTCGTAGCGGGTCATTGCCCGGTTGCCACGGAATGTGCCGTCTGGATATCCGGCAATACAACCGTAGCGCTCGACTAGAGATTGCAGTGCTTGGAATGCCCAGTCTGTGGGCCGCACGTCGGAAAGTTGAGATACTGAGGTAACTTGACCTTGAGTTTCGCCGCCGGCAGAACCTTCGCTGCTGTACTGGTTTAGCTGTTCTAATGTGGCGGCCGGATTTTGAGCTTGTGGTGTAGCGGTTTGGGCTACTGATTCAGGCTGTTTCGGCAAACTTTGTTGTGCCGGCGCTGCTACTTTCGGGGCAATTGTTTCTAATTCAACTGCGCTGATTTGCTCCTCGACAGCGGTAGCTGCTGCTGCTGATTTTTCTACTGGTTGAGCGATTGTTGGCTCAACTGCTGCTTCATATTGGTTTACAGCAGGTTGTGATGCAGCTTCGGGGGCTGTGTTGGCTGGGACGATCGCACTTTGTGTTGAATCCGTGCTATTCGCTGCAATCGCTGGCTGAATTTCGCCAGCGGCTTGGGAAATTTCTTCGACTGGGCTGGATGCTGCGGTTGTTTCGGAAACAGCAGCTAACGCATTGAGTTTCGCTTCCGAGGTTTCAGCTTTGGCAGCTTGAGGCTTTAGCGCATCAGCCGCTGGCTGAGCGTCTGCTGCCATTGCGCTCGAAGCAACCACTAGGGTAGCTCCTAAGACTGCTGGGCTAATTAGTAAGTAACTCCACAAAAATTTAGACATTTTCTCTCTCCTCCTCAGACCGACGATTACAAAGAAACTTTTCTAGTCTTCTATGTGGTCAGTAATTGCCACACTAGGATACTTTAAAAAAGACCTAAAATTCACTTTTTTTTTGATTTTTTGGGGCAGACTGAGTGTAATGATGTGATTGGTTTTTAGGTTCGGTTGTTTTTTGATCGGTATTCTAGAGTGTAAAAACCTGACAATAGATAGGCTATTGAGTGATTTGGCGAGTCACAGTTTTGATGCAAGCCCGATCGCCTATTTACTTTTTAGCACAGCACGCCCGAATCGTCTAGGCTGATTCGACTTTAACATTTATGCTGTGTCCCAGAACCTTAAAGACTTGGCGGTGGTCGAAAAGTTCCAATAAATCACTATTAATTTTATTGTGAGCTGCTTCTTGCCGCAAAATTTTCATCGCTGCCTCTGTGCGCAGAGCTCGTTTGTAGGGGCGATCGCCTGCTGTCAGGGCGTCATAAATATCCGCGATCGTCATCAATTGCGCTTGAATGGGAATTTCGGAGTGTTTTAGACCTCGCGGATAGCCTGTCCCGTCCAGTTTTTCGTGATGTCCGTAGGCTATTTGGGGCACATTTTTCAGATCCTTTGTCCAAGGAATTTGGCTGAGAAATTCGTAAGTGTGAGTTACGTGAGATTCTATTGCCGATCGCTCTTCCGCTGTCAGGTTCCCCCTCGACACCATCAATTGCACGATCTCGTCTGGGCTCAGCAGCGGTTTAATTGCTCCATCTATATCTCTGTAAGTTTGCCGAGAAAGTTCTCGCAGTTGATCTAAGGGTTCCTCTGCCAAAATGTGAGGTTCGTTTGCCTCGATCAACACTTCCCAATATTCTGCCAATCTAGTTTTTCCGTCTGCTAGCTTAGTATCTAGCTGTTCGATTTCCTGACATTGAGCGCACTCAGGCTCCTCACTGGGGTGTTTTCGGTAGGCTGAATGCTCTAGCAAGTATTTGTATTTAGCCTGGACGCATTCCATTTCCATTGTCCGCTGAGCTAAGCCAAAGCGGTGGCGAATGATTTCTAGCTGTGAGGGGTAGAGCTTTTTCTGCTTGGTCAAAACTGCTTCGGGTACTCCGATTTTGCCAAAATCGTGCAGCAGGGCGGCGTAGCGAATTTCTTGAATTTGGCGGTTGTTAAAGTAAATAGAGCGCAGCCATCCACCGCTGACGCTGTTTACTTCTTCTGACAGGCGTACTGTGAGGGCTGCTACTCGTTCTGAATGGCCGTAGGTACAGGGGTCTCTGGCTTCTATGACTTGCACGCTTGCTTTGACGAAGCCCTCGAACAAGTGTTCTATGCTTTCTTGGAGTTGATTGCGCTCGATCGAGATTGCTGCTTGAGATGCGAGCGATCGAACTATCCTTTCTTCCCACTCCGAATACTGCTGCGTCGATTCCCAGGCATTCTCTGCCGTCAGCACCGCATCTGCCTTTGTTTTGCGGTTAATCAGTTGCAGTATACCGATTGTTTCGCCCTCTCGGTTTTGCATCGGCAACACCATTACCGAGCAAGTGCGGTAATTAATATCCCTGTCAAAACTGGTATCTAGCTGGTAGGGAACGCCCGCTGGCAAGTCATAGGCATCCGACAGGTTCAAACTTTTGCCTGTAATTGCCACGTAACCCGCCAAACTTTTGTCTGTCAGAGGCAGAGCAAACTCCTTAAACGACAATCTGGGTTTAGAACCGTTTTGGGCTACTTTGAACAGCAACTTAGATTTCTCGTCGCTGTGATCTACTAAATAAACGCTGCCCGCATCGCTGTAGGTGATTTCCCGGCTTTTGGATAAAATTAAGTTTAACAAGCCGCCTAAATCTTGGGCGCTCGACAGAGCCGCGCCAATATCCAAAAGCTTTTCTATCAGATCGGTTCTTTCAGCAGACTCGTTCAAGAACTCTGGCTTTTCAAATACGATCATGGTCGGAGGATGGCGAATAGCCTTTAATACATTGGACTTTTAGCATCTCGACTTTCTCACGCCGATTCTAACCCAGAGTCGATTTTTTATTTGCGAACTTTCCGCGATCGGGGACTGTCGCTAGATGCAGTGGCTCCTGTTCTGAAAACGGGAACTCTTCTAATTTAGCTTAGAAATCTCTTGGGCTAGCGCAAAGTCTTTTTCAGTTAAGCCTCCGGCATCGTGAGTTGTCAAGTTAACTGTTACTTTGTTATATGAGATTTCTATGTCCGGGTGATGTCCGGCGGCTTCTGAGGGTTCGACCAACTTATTCACAAAGGCGATCGCTGCGATAAAGTCTTTAAATTTCCGGGTACACCGCAGTTGCTTGTCTTCAACCCTCCAGCCCGATAATTGACTGGTGCGCTCTTGAATTTCAGTATCGTTAAGTAGGTCAGCCATAATTTTTTTACTTTGATTTGAGATTAATAACAGATTAATTGCTCACCTGTGGAAAATATAACCAAAAACTATCCGCTCTCACCAATAGTATTGAGCCTCAAGTTTCAACACTCAAGATTTAACACTATTTGAGGTGAGAGCGGTCTAGCGGGTCTTCAGATTAGAACCTGACTGCCGGGAGAATCCCTAGCTCAGCCTGGTTCCCGATGGAATTCGTTTCCAGTTGGAAACGAGGGCTGGCTGCTAGTGAGCGGCCCCGGCGCACAGCCGGTAGTTTCCAATCTGATGACCCATGAGTTTACTACCTATCATGGGCATCACCTCCGGGATTAGCTAAATGGTTTAATATTTGAACGCACATCACCTAAATACAAGATTTAAGGTGATGATTTGTGCGCTAGGCATTCCCAGCGTTACCAGAAGAACTTGCGTTCAGAGTGTCATTCCGGTATTCACAATTATTAGAATAACACAAAGAATCAGAAGTGGACGAATGCTGGTTGAAAATTTTTCAAAATATCGGCAAATTACTGCCACTGCAATGTTTGCGCTCGATCTCTACAGCAGATCGAGATTTTTATGCAAAAGCTGGGCTGTGGGGCGATCGGGTTTAAAGCGGGTTTAAATGTGCGATCGGCTACTGCTCGATTTTTTGCCAGATAAGCGTTATCACTTTTAGTTTTCGATGCTAGTAATAACTTGCTTACCTAGCAGTAATTCAACACGACCGTTTGTCGTACCCATCATTGGCCGGAGCGCACCACCATCGCCGAAAAGGGTCTTAAAGGCGGTTATAGCTGCGTCCCAAGTTTCTCCCCCAATTGGAAATTGGAAACTTTTGTCAATCATTTTGACGGTTCTAGTTCCCCAACGAGTGATTTTTGCTGTTGGAGTCGCTAGACCTTCGTATACACGGACTCGCAAAACGTTCTTGTGGTTGCCTCGAAAATCTACAACTGAAGTTCCTGTACCAGTGTTAGCGTTTACTGCTTTCATGCCTAATGCGTCAAGTGACGCAGTAATACGACTGTAAACACTGTTTCGGATGGGGAATTTAACATAAGTTTTACCGTCGTTGCCAATCATCGGAACTAACACGACCGTCGATGATTCTTTGGGCGTATAAGGTTTTGGGGGAGTAGCGAGTTTTTGAGTCATTTTAGCAGCCTCACGCTTTTCTGCAATCTTTAATGCAATTTCCAGTTGTGCAGCGGTTCTTAGTTTTCCCATTGTTTTTACCTCTATGTCGCTTTTATTTTTTATAGCATGGCATAACAAGACTTTTAATAAAAAAAGCTCCCGCCGATCGATCGGCAGGAGCTTTTTAAACATTGAGGATAAAACCTAAATTGCTTTATCTTACCCTTTCAGAATGTTGGAATTTTTGATAACCCGCGCTGATTACAGAGCGTTACCACGAGGCAGAACTTCTTCTGGGAAGATGAAGTTTTCGTGTGGTTGGTCAGTTGGAGCCATCCAAGCACGAATACCTTCGTTCAACAGAATGTTCTTAGTGTAGAACGTTTCAAACTCAGGATCTTCTGCTGCGCGAAGTTCTTGTGATACGAAGTCATAGGCGCGCAGGTTTAATGCTAAACCGACGATGCCCAAAGAGCTCATCCACAAGCCTGTAACGGGGACGAACAACATGAAGAAGTGCAACCAGCGCTTGTTGGAGAACGCAATTCCGAAGATTTGCGACCAAAAACGGTTAGCTGTAACCATCGAGTAGGTTTCTTC
>JAJAYT010000429.1 GCA_026786085.1 Microcoleus sp. CAN_BIN18
GATCGTAATATTTCCATTAAAATGGGGGCCGGGTCGGCTATCTAAAAAAAAACTGGTGGTCCGTCGGGCGTACTTTCCCCGTCTTTCTTGTGCCCCAAAAACGCCCCCACTACGAACCAATGTCAATACGGTTCACTTAAGACTATTTAGGCCCCGGAGATCCCCCTCGCATCCCCCGAAAGCAAGGGGGACTTTGAGAGCATTCTTGTCCCACCCCCTACTCCCCTTTTTAAGGGGTGTGCCAGGGATATCTGTCTTAAGTGAACCGTATTGGAACCAATGTTATTGCTGTCAATTGACCGGACACGATATAATACCAATTATCAACAATCATGTAACATTAGCCGTGCGATCGCACCCAAAGGATCAGAGTCTTTTTAGCAAAAAACGATCGTCATTTTCTCAAACCGTGCGATCGTCTTTTTGTCAACAATTAGTTAACAACTCTTAACAATTACTAATCAAGCTCCTGCCGCGGCTGTTTCTTCTGCTACGTCTTCGGCTTCAGAACCTGCTTGAATTCCCAGCACGCTAACAACCACCTGAGTTGGTTCGCCGAGAGCTACCACTCCCGCAGGCAAAACTAATTCTTCAATGTGCAGCGCATCCCCTACTTTTAAATTAGAAATATCTACTTCTATTGATTCAGGAATGCTGTCAGGTTTGCACTTAACTGTTAGTTGCGCCATCCCATCCAAGATGCCATTTTCTAACTTGACGCCGACAGATTCGCCGACAAAAATCAGCGATACTTCAACTTCCAGGCTGTCTTGACTCGCGACGGAGAAAAAGCTCAGGTGGTAAGGATAGCCCTTCCAAGGATGAACTTGAACTTCTCGGAGCAAGGTTTTTCCGCTCCAAGAGAGGTCAGGAATACTGAGGTCAATTAGGGCGTTGTTGACTACGCGCTTTTTGAGCAAGCTTTCAACTGTTTTGGCTGGGATGGTAAGGGCTATGGATTCAGAGCCTTTGTGGCCGTAGAGGACGGCGGGAATCAATCCTGAGCGGCGGAGGGCGTTAGGTTTGCTGCCTTCTGCCCGCTTTTGACATTCTACTGCGAGTTCCATTTTATGACTTTCTGTTGATTATTTTTACATTTTATCAGAATTGTGCGAAGCGCGGTCGCACTTAATTAAACGACTCGCTGAAGATACTGATAATTCTCATTTTCCAGACACTTAAGCAATTCCAGCATTTTCCTCAAACGGTACGTTCCTGCTTGATACTCTTCTTTGAGAGGGGAATCACCCAGCTTAGCAAGGACGGTATCGCTTTCGCAGATGATTGCATCGCGGAAAAAATTTCTAAACTTCTGGCGTATATCTTGATCTAACTCAACTAAAGGTAGCTTTTCCTCCTCTTCATCTATCAAAATATTTCTGGGGACAGATTTGCCAATTTTGGAAAATTCTGATTTTGCCAACCACTCATAAACGTCTTCAGACATTCCGACATAGTGGGGTGGCTGATTAGTTTTGAAGGCATAAAAAATCATGTCTAACATTAGCTTTCCTCCTGACCTTCCTGATTCAACAACTTACTCTCTGGAAAATTTTCTACCCAAGCTACATCTGCTTTGTCGAATACAACCTTAGCTGGTTTAGTAATTCCCCCTGTGGTAATAACTCCAATTACAGTTCCTTTTTGACATATTTCCTTAGCTTTTGTGGAATCTATTTTTTTGTTTTTCCAGGCTTTGATTTCAATATGCGGTTCATTCATGATTATTTATACTTTTTATTGTTTTGATAAATTAACCATTGAATTCGATATGAAAATTGCGGAGTAGCTGTTTAACTCGCGGAACATCTTGCTGGTTGACTATCAAAATATCACCTTTGGGATTGTTTCCGGTTGTTCTTTTGGCTTGTATTCCTTCTTTGCTTAATTCCATTATAAGCCATCCAATCATATCTCTGTGAACTTCTAGCCGTGCTATCAGTTCATCTTCGTCAGTCATTTACTTGACTCCCTGTAAATAAGGATACACTTGACCTCGCCGTGGGTCAAGTGCACTAAATCTGCTGGAACCTTAAACTAAGTAGGTAGCGGCGAGACTGCCAAAAGCTTTGAGTATGATTGGTTGATACCCAAAATGTATTTTAAAGGCAACATCAGGCTGGCGTACCATCAACCGACAGCAAAGCGCGCTTGGGCCCGTGAATCGGGTCTTCGACAATGATAGTTTGGTCGCGGCTGGCTCCGAGAGATACAATGGCGATCGGCACTTCCATCAAGTCTGCCAAAAACTTCAGATAATCCAAAGCTTGCGGCGGCAAATCTTCCAAATTGCGGCACTCTTCCGTGGACTGTTTCCAACCGGGAAGGGTTTCGTAAATGGGCTTGCATCGAGCAAATATCCGCGAACTTTTCGGGAAATCGACACAGCGTTCGCCGTCAATTTCGTAAGCAACACAGACTTTTATTTCTTCTAATTCATCCAAAACATCTAGTTTGGTGACAGCCAGACAGTCAAGGCCGTTGATGCGGACTGCGTAGCGTCCGATTACTGCGTCAAACCAACCGCAGCGGCGTTTCCTGCCGGTTGTGGTGCCGAATTCTGCACCTCTTTCGCCCAAAATTGCGCCAACTCCATCGACCATTTCGGTAGGAAATGGGCCTTCTCCGACGCGGGTGGTATAGGCTTTTGCTACGCCAATTACGCGATCGATCGCTGTTGGCCCGACTCCTGTTCCTACACAAGCGCCGCCAGCGATGGGATTGCTGGAAGTCACGTAAGGATAAGTGCCGTGATCTAAGTCTAATAAAGTGCCTTGCGCGCCTTCAAACAGAATATTTTTCCGCGTGTGAAGTCCCTCATAAATCTTCAGGGAACTGTCTACTACGTGCGGCCGCAAACGTTCTGCATAAACTTGATATTCATCAAAGACATCTTGCGGATTCAGAGGCGGCAAATTATAGAGTTTTTCCAGAATGACATTCTTATGATGAATCGTCCATTCCAGTTGTTCTCGGAACCCTTCCAAGTCCATCAAGTCGAGCATCCGAATGCCTGTGCGTTCCGACTTGTCGGCGTAAGTAGGGCCGATGCCGCGTCCTGTTGTCCCGATTTTATAATTTCCCCGCTGCTCTTCCGATGCCACATCAATTAATCGGTGATAGGGCATCGTCACGTGAGCAGTCTGGGAAATCATCAGCGAGGCTGTGGAAATATTCAGTGCCTCTAGCTGATCTAATTCTTCAATTAAAACTTTAGGGTCGATGACCGTGCCGCAGCCGATGATACACTCTTTGTCAGGGTAGAGAATCCCGGACGGAATCAAGTGCAGCTTGAAAGTCTGACCGTTGACTACTACCGTGTGACCGGCGTTGACGCCCCCTTGGTAGCGGACAACGATATCTGCGGATTTGCTGAGCAAATCGGTAATTTTTCCTTTTCCTTCATCGCCCCACTGGGCGCCGATCACAACTACGTTAGCCAAGGGTTTTTCGCGTTCCGTTCTAGTTGACACAATCTCGGATTATGTACTACTGCGTCCCGGATGTCAAATATATTTTTGTTACAATTAAGAGCATTGAGGCTGTATTACTCTCAATCAAAGACTCCCAGCAATATTGGGGGACTTCCCAAAGCTAGAGATAGAGATGTAGAAGGCAGAATTTAAAACTGTCAAGCTGAGTACAGCTATGGCGGGTATCTACTTGGAGGCATCAAGATGAGTTTACACGCTGAGTTGCACCGCCATCTGGGCGGTTCTGTGGTTCCTCGGATTCTGTGGCGCTATTTCGATCGCCATAATGCTGAAATGGTCGATCGCTTTCAACACTACTCTGCTTTTGAGGATTTTTACACTCGCCCGCGCAATACTCTGGATGAGTATCTGGAATTGCACACGCTGGTAGAAAGTGTGCAAACTGTTGAGACTTTGCCTTATTTCATCTATCGGTTGATGCGGGGCGCTTACGTGTTTGAAAATTTGGCTTATTTGGAGTTGCGTTATACGCCTTATTTGCGGACTCCAGAGCATTTGTCGCAGTCAAAACGCATTGATTTGATGGCAGAAATTGTCCAAGTTGTTGGGAAGGCAAGTCAAATTAGCGATTGTCCAATTGTGACTAGCCAAATTTTGTGTATGCACTCGCGTTTACCCCACGAGGTGAATCGGGCGATCATCGATTTGGCGGCCGAGATGGGAGAATATGTTTGTGCGATCGATCTGGCGGGCGGTGATGCTGCTATTGGCGATCGCCTTGATGAGTTTGTGGGATTGTATCAGTACGCAAGGTCGATCGGCATTAAGACTACCGGCCACCTTTACGAAACTAGCTCAGGCTGTTATCCCGAACTGTTGCCCTATCTGATGCGAATCGGTCACGGGATTCAAATCCCGTTAAAATATCCCGAACTGCTGCCAGAAGTCGCGCGCAGGGGTCAATGCTTGGAGGTTTGCCC
>JAJAYT010000430.1 GCA_026786085.1 Microcoleus sp. CAN_BIN18
CCCTACATTTATATGCGCGTAGGGTCCGCAATGCGCACCACAGGCTTTGGCAAAAAACCTAATATACGCAACAGATTTAACTATAAAAATCCGCAGCCGCAAAGCATTAGTTACTACCGAAAGCGAACTGAAAGCCATTGCTCCCCCGGCGATAATTGGATTGAGCAGCCAGCCAAAAAATGGGTACAAAATCCCGGCTGCGATCGGTATTCCAGCGATGTTGTAAATAAAGGCAAAAAACAGATTTTCGCGGATGTTTCGCATGGTGGCGCGTGACAGTTGAATTGCTGTAACTATGCCTTGCAAATCTCCTGAAATTAAGGTGATGTCGCTGGCTGCGATCGCCACATCTGTGCCGGTACCGATCGCAATTCCCACATCTGAAGCGGCCAAAGCGGGTGCATCGTTAATCCCGTCTCCCACCATCGCGACAATTTTCCCTTCCCCTTGCAGCGCTTGGATTTTAGCGACTTTTTGGTCTGGTCTAACTTCGGCAAAAACGCGAGTAATACCGACAGATTGGGCGATCGACTCCGCAGTCGATCGATTGTCCCCAGTCAGCATCACCACCTCCAAACCGAGCTTTTGCAGTGCTTTCACCGCCTGCGCTGACGACGGTTTGAGGGCATCAGCAATGCCCAGAATTGCCTCAATTTTGCCCTCTACAGCCATCCAAACCACCGTTTTGCTCGAAACTTCCAAAGCTCGCGCGCGCAGTTCCAGATATTCAGTATCGCAGCCTAGTTCCTGCATCCACCTGAGTGTTCCCAGGGCGATCGACTTTCCCCCTAAAACGCCTCGCACGCCGCTTCCTGCGACAGCCTCAAAATCCTGAACATCGGTAAATTTTACCTCTTGAGATTGAGCATATCTCACAATAGCTTCCCCCACAGGATGCTCCGAATTTCGCTCTACAGAAGCCGCCAATTGTAGCAACTTTAACTCATTGCTGTCCGCCGTTCCTTTAACCGTCACAAAATCAGTTACAGTCGGCTTACCTTCCGTGAGAGTTCCCGTTTTATCTAACACAATAATTTGAATTTTGTGAGCCAATTCTAAACTCTCGGCTCCTTTAATTAAAATCCCGTTTTCTGCACCTTTACCTGTGCCAACCATCACAGCAGTCGGAGTCGCCAAACCCAAAGCGCAGGGACAAGCAATAATCAGCACTTCCACCATTGTCACCGTCGCCAAAGTGAGGTTTCCCGTCGCGTTAAACCAGATCATAAAAGTAGCTAAAGCGATGGCAATTACTACGGGAACAAACCAACCTGTTACTTGGTCTGCTAACTTTTGAATCGGTGCTTTTGACCCCTGGGCATCTTGCACCATCTTGACAATTTGAGCTAAAAATGTATCTTTGCCAACTCTGGTAGCGCGAAACTTGAAGCTGCCAGTTTTGTTAATTGTGGCTCCGATCACTTCGTCGCCAAGCTGCTTTTTAGCGGGAAAACTTTCTCCCGTAACCATTGCTTCGTCTACCGTCGAAGAGCCTTCAATTACCTCTCCGTCAACGGGGATTTGCTCGCCCGGACGCACCTGCACGATGTCGTCAATTTCCACTTGGGCGATCGGTATTTCCAACTCTTCGCCGTTGCGAATTATCCGAGCAGTTTTTGCTTGCAAACCCATGAGTTTGCGAATCGCTTCCGAAGTCTCTCCCTTGGCGCGATTTTCTAGGGTTTTCCCCAACAAAATTAAGGCGATGATGCTGGCGGCAACTTCGTAGTAAACGCTGGGAGTCAAACCTTGGGCGGTGAAGAAACCGGGAAAAAATGTCACAAATACCGAATAAAAGTAAGCAGCACTCGTACCCAAAGTAATCAGCGTATCCATTGTTGCCACGCGCCGTTTTAAGGATTTCCAAGCGCCCACATAAAACGATTTGCCACACCAAAATTGTACGGGTGATGTCAGCACTAATTGCAGCCAATAATTGTGCAGCCATGCGGGGATGAATGGCAGGTGCAAGCCAGTCATCGCTGGAATACTACCCACAACGAGCAGAATGCTGATGCTGCCTGCGATCCAGAGTTTTCGCTGCAAGTTTTGAGATTCAGATTTGCGATCGGCTTTTTCTGCATCATCCTCCGTAGCCATTTCTTGCAGTGGTAAAGCTTCGTATCCCGCAGCATCAACAGCCGATTGAATTGTTGCTAAGTTGGTTTGCTTGGAGTCATATTTGATGGTTGCTTGTTCCATTCCAAAATTGACGCTGCACTCAATTACACCAGGAACAGATTTAATCGCTTGTTCGATAGAGGAAGCACAAGAAGCACAACTCATGCCCCGCAATTTAAGTGTAAGATTGTCCATAGGGTACTCCTAAACTAAATAAGAGCGCAAGTTGCCAAGGTATTTAGTAATTGGGATGACCGAATTTCCAAATTACTGAGGAGAATTGCGCTCAAAATGAGTGGTGTGATTGCTGGACGCTGCGGTTATAGTGTTCAGCATTTCACCATAATGTGAAATTTAGATGAAATTGCTGTATTCCTAAAGTTAGAAACCGCTGGCGTTTACCTAAAAATTAATCGACAGGATAGCCAGCAGATGCGATCGCTTTCCTAACTTCACTTTCCGGCTTAGCGGTTTGAATCGTGACCAATTTTGTCTTGACATCCGCCTCAACAGTGGCTGCTGAGTCAATGGCTTGGACTGCTTTTGTTATGGTATTCACACAAGCAGAACAAGCCATCTTGGGAACTTTTAGCTGTAAAGTCATAATTTGAACCTCAGCAGAAACTACTCTGCTCAATCAATGAATTAACTCCATTATAAAGTCTCCAGTTAGCGGGAGAGTCAATGGAAATTTGGAACTCAATCTTAAATTTTACTGCAATTTATGCTTAATTTAACGGACAGCACAGAAACAATTATTTACAAGTCAGAATCAAAAATTTCATCCTAATTTCATTTATATGTGTAAAGCTGAACACAAATGGCAGTTTTAAGGATCTAAAATCTATGAAACCAATTTCATTAAAAACAGGCTTTGCAGCGCTGACATTGACCGCCACAGCCGTTTTAACCAGCGGAGTGCTTGCAGCTTGTTCAAAAGCCCCTACCAGCCAAACTCAAGCACCAAATATTACCGCAGCAACCGAAGCAAACAACAAGCAAGACGCGGCACAAGGTGGCATGAATCATGGCATGGGTGGCATGAATCATAGTATGTCAATGGACTTAGGCCCTGCTGATGCCGACTACGATTTGCGATTTATTGATGGCATGACAGTTCATCATCAAGGTGCTGTAAACATGGCTCAAGATGTGCTTAAACAATCCAAACGCCCGGAAATGAAAAAACTTGCCACTAACATAATTGCTGCTCAGAAACGCGAAATTAATCAAATGAAAGAGTGGCGAAAAAGTTGGTATGCGAAAGCCGAAAATACACCAATGGCTTATCATGCTCAAATGGGTCACATGATGGCAATGACTCCCGAACAAATGCAAAATATGATGATGACGATGGATTTAGGTGCTGCTGATGATCAGTTTGATTTGCGTTTTATTAATGCGATGATTCCCCACCACGAAGGAGCTTTAGTCATGGCTGAAGATGCTTTGAAAAAGTCAAAACGGCCGGAAATGCAGAAATTATCTCAAGAGATTTTGACTTCGCAAAAGCAAGAAATTCAGCAAATGAAAGAGTGGCGCAAAGCTTGGTACAAACAGTAGTGACTGGGCGTTTTAATTAATCGCAATATCTGTAGGGGCGGGTTCACCAACAATATTTAATTCCCACAAATAATCTTTATAAACCCGCCCTCACACCACAGATAACCTAAATCAACCTTGATTTGTATCAAATGCAAAAAATGTACATGGCGATCGATCGTTGGGTGGGGGCGGGTTTTTGAGATTGTCGATTATTGGCAGGTATTGTTGGTGAGGGGAGCCCCTACAGAAACAATGTTTATTTAACCTATTTCATCCTGATTTCATATTTATCTGCAAAACTGAGCTGTGAGTTCAGATTCGCCCCTACTCAATCATGTCCCGAATAAAGCTCTACCGCATTTCTGGGTTAATTATCAGCCTTGCATTTCTAACTTCTCCCGCCGCCGTTTTCGCCCACGCGGGACACGGAAATGAATTCCACCAAAGCGGCGGCGAAACAACTCAAACTCCTGCTGCTATCTCTGTCGATGCCGAAACAGCAAAACGGTTGGGAATTAAAGTCTCCCCAGCCGCCCGCCAGCGATTAGATATCGGCATCAAAACCACAGGACAAATTGAAACTTTGCCTAACCAAAAGGTAGAAGTGACTGCTCCGGTTGCTGGTAAAGTGGTAGAGTTGCTAGTTAAGCCTGGGGACAAAGTATCAAAAGGTCAACCCGTGGCTGTTTTATCGAGTTCAGAATTAGGACAGTTGCGCGTTGAATCTCTCTCGAAACGTGCCGAAGCTGAGGCAGACTTGCAGCAAGCGCAAGGCGATTTGAAACTAGCAACAGAAAATTACGATCGCCTAATTAACATCTCTGAAGCTGAAATAACACAGGCACGCACTCAATTAGCCGCTACAACTCAACAGTACCAGCGAGAGCAAGAGTTAGTAAATAAGCGCTCGGTTGTGAAAGTTGCTAAAGAAAATTATCAGCGTCAGATTGAAATATCGCAAGCAGAAATAGCGCGAGCCGAAACTGAACTGACTGTGGCTAAAGAACAGTACGATCGCGATCGAGAATTAGTTGCATCAGGTGCGATCGCCCGACGTACAATGTTGGAATCGCAAGCACACTTCGCCGAAGCAAAAGCCAATGTTGCGAAGGCAAAAAGTCGTCCAGAAGTTATCAAAGCCGAAACCGAAATTAAACAAGCCGAAGTAGACCTGCCAATGCGGGAATTGCGCGATTCCCAAGGCAGAGTAGCAGAAGCAAAAGCTCAACTCACCAAGGCTTTGAGCCGCCGGGAAGTGTTGGAAGCCGAGAATCAGGTCAAACGCGGCAAAACTGCCGTCGGAGTCGCTCAGTCGCGCATTCGCTTGGCCGATGCAGCCTATCAAGCGCGACTGCAACAATTAGGAACTGTTGCGAATGACAAAGGACTTGTCACCGTAATTGCTCCGATTTCTGGTACGGTAGCCGATCGCGAAATCACCCCAGGAGAGTCCGTAAACGCCGAAAAACCGTTGATGAGCCTCTTAAATGACAGCCGCGTTTTTGCCACCGCCAACATCTACGAAAAAGACCTGAATCAGGTAAAACAGGGCCAGGAAGTCAGGGTGAAAGTTGCTAGTTTGCCAAACCGCACTTTCCGGGGGAAAATTAGCTTAATTGGCTCGAAAGTAGAAGGGGAAAGCCGCACTGTGTCGGTGAAAGCTTTATTAGATAATCCTGAAGGAATTTTGAAGCCGGGAATGTTTGCCGAGTTGGAGATTTTAACCAACAAAACAGCAGCAAATATCTTGGCAATTCCTGTTTCAGCAGCAGTAGAAGCAAACGGCAAACAGTTAGTATACGTCAAAAACGGCGATGCGTTTCAAGCTGTGGAAGTCGAACTCGGTCAAACTTCCGGGGATTTAGTAGAAATTAAGAGCGGTTTGTTTGAGGGAGATTTAATAGTTACTCAGCGCGCACCTCAACTTTACGCTCAATCTTTGCGGGGTGGTAGCAAGCCATCAACCAGCGAAGAAAAGACAGAGGCAACTCCCAAAGCAACAGAGGTTAATTTTAATAATTTACCCGTGCCTTTATGGGCGGGAATTGGGGGAGGAATTGCGATCGCATCCCTAACTTTTGCAGGCGGCGTATTTTGGGGAAATCGGCGTAAACTGCCAGCAGATAAGACGGCGGTTGAAACCGCGCCTATACAAACGATGTCCGCCTCCGCGGACTCAAGAGAATAACGTAGTTTTCACCGCCTTTGTCTTCAACCCGCGCACCATCCGGGTTTTGCTTGTATAGAAGCGGTTTCAACCGCCCAGTCTTCTCTATTAACTCAAAAATATTAAAATGTTTAGCACTATTCTGAGATGGGTAATTAACCGCCGCTGGCTAGTCGTTCTCGCCACAATTATCATTAGTCTTTGGACATTATATATCGTCCCCCAAATGTCCCTCGATGTCTTCCCACCTTTTGCACCGCCGCAGGTGGAAATTCAGACGGAAGCACCAGGCCTCGCACCGGAAGAAATCGAGTCTTTAGTAACACTACCGATCGAAAGTGCGATCAACGGAACTCCTGGAGTAACAGCAGTGCGTTCGTCTTCGGCTGTTGGCCTTTCTTCCATTAAAGTAATCTTTGATTGGGGAACAGAAATATATCAAGCCCGCCAGTTGATAACAGAACGGTTGCAGCAAGCTCAAAGCAAACTCCCGGCTGGGGTAGAAACACCGCAAATTTCTCCGACAACTTCTCCAGTCGGGCTGGTAATTACCTATGCTTTTACCTCGGAAACTACTCCTTTGATGGAAGTGCGCCGTCTGGTAGATTGGCAAGTCACAAATCGCCTTTTGGCAGTGACTGGTGTTGCTCAAGTGGTGGCTTACGGCGGCGAAGAAAGGCAGTATAAAGTATTAGTAGATCCTGCCAAACTGAAAGCATTTAATGTATCTTTGCAGCAAGTTGCTGAAGCGGCGCAGGCTGCGAATGTTAACGCGCCCGGAGGCTATTTAATTACGCCGGATAAAGAAACTTTGATTCGGGGGGTGGGGCGGATTGAGTCTGTGGAAGATTTGCGGCAATCTGCGATCGCCTCTCGCCAGGGAACGCCCGTCAGAATTGGTGATGTTGCTGATGTCAAGATTGGTGCTGCAATCAAGCGGGGCGATGGCAGTTTTAACGGCAAAAAAGCTGTGATTGTGATGGTAAACAGACAGCCAGTTGCTGATACTCCGACGGTAACGAAAGCGGTAGAAGCAGCAATGGCTGAGGTGCAGCAAGCTTTGCCCAAAGATATTAAGGTGACAGTGACTTTCCGGCAGGAAGAGTATATCAACTCTTCGGTGGAAAATGTGCGATCGGCTTTAGTGGAAGGCAGTATCATTGTCACCGTGATTCTGATCCCGTTTTTGATGAATTGGCGCACTCTGACGGTGGTTTTGCTGGATTTCTTCATAACTTGGCTGTTCGCGTTGCTGGCGATGTATTGGCTGGGGCTGGGATTGAATACGATGACTTTGGGGGGGTTGTCGGTGGCGATCGGAACTGCGATCGACGATGCGATTGTTTATGCTGAAAATACCTACCGCAATTTGCGAGAAAATACGGCTTCTGGGCATCCGCGCCCGGTGATGGATGTGATTTTTGATGGCAGTCAAGAGGTGCGCGATTCGTTAATTGGAGCAACAGTAATTGGGATTGTGGTGTTTTCGCCTATTTTTACTTTGCCCGGTGTTGAAGGTCGGATTTTTACGCCGATGGGGATTACTTATCTGGTAGTTGTGGTGATTTCTAGTCTAGAATCGCTGTTCATTTCTCCCGCCCTTTGTGCTATTTTGTTGCCGAGCAAACGCATGAGTGCTGAGGAACCTTGGTTGCCGAGATTTTGCAAGCGCATCTATCACTTTTTTATTCAATTATCAATGCGCTATTCGGCGATAATTTTGGCTTTAGCTACTGCTAGTATGGTGGCTGCATTAGTTATTTTACCTTCCTTTGGACGGGTATTTTTGCCGGAGTTTCAGGAGCAAACTTTGGTGAATACTATTCTGCTTTATCCGGGTGTGTCTTTGGAGGCGACGGATAGTGCGGCTTTTGCTATTGAAGATGCACTTAAGGATGATAGCAGGTTTGAATACGTGCAAGTGCGATCGGGCAGAGCTCCGGGTGATGCTGATGCTGCGGGAGTCAATTTAGCTCACATCGATATCGGTTTGAGCGAGGAAGGGATGAAAAACAGGCCGAAAACTTTGGAGTCGCTGCGGCAGGAATTTGCTAAATTGCCGGGAGTTGCACCAAATATCGGCGGTTTTATTTCTCACCGAATGGATGAGGTTTTGTCTGGTGTCAGAAGTCAAATTGCTGTGAAAATCTTTGGCCCGGATTTGGCTCAGCTTCGCACCATTGGTGCCCAAGTTGAAGAGCAAATGAAAACTGTTAAGGGAATTGTGGATTTGCAACTCGAACCGCAAGTACCGGTGCCACAAATTCAAATTAAGTTTAACCGCCAAGCTGCGGGTAGATATGGTTTGAAAATTGGAGAGCTTTCGGAAATAATTGAGACAGCTTTAAACGGCAAAGTTGTGTCTCAAGTTTTGGAGGTGCAGCAAACTTTTGATTTAGTTGTTTGGTTGCAGCCGGAAGCCCGAAATAACCTAGAAACTATTCAGAATTTGTTGGTAGATACTCCCAGTGGTAATAAAATTCCCCTCGCGCAAGTTGCGACTGTTAAATACGGTACGGGCCCAAATACGATTAACCGGGAGAATGTTTCGCGGTTGATTGTGGCGGCTGCTAATGCTAAAGGTCGGGATTTGCGATCGGTTGTGACTGAAATTCAAGCTAAAGTTAAACGAGAGGTGCAGTTGCCTTTTGGCTATTTTATTCAGTACGGAGGTCAATTTGAGGCGGAACAAAGGGCTTCGCAGAATATTATGGTGTTTAGCGCGATCGCCTTTTTGGTAATTACCGTATTGATGTACTTGTCCGTCAAGTCAATTGCTTCAACTGCGATGATTATGATTAATTTGCCGATCGGCTTAGTTGGAGGAGTAATTGCTGTAGCTTTGACGGGCGGTATAATTTCCGTAGCTTCCCTGGTTGGCTTTGTCACATTATTCGGCGTAGCTACCCGCAACGGCTTGCTGCTAGTAGACAACTATAACTCTAAATTTGCCGAAGGAATGCCCTTTAAAGAAGCTATCGTTAAAGGCTCGATGGAACGCCTCAACGCCATCCTGATGACCGCTTTAACTTCAGCCTTGGGTTTAGCACCTTTAGTCTTAGAAGGCGGCCCGGGAAAAGAAATCCTGCAACCTTTGTCGATCGTAGTTTTAGGAGGATTGTTTACTTCTACAGCCTTAACTTTGTTAGTTTTGCCAGCTTTGTATTCTCAATTTGGGAATTTTTTACGACCTCAGAAACCTCAGCCTGTTGTTGAAGATGGAAAAGCAGTCAAAGCAGTTTTTGAGCAGTGATGCTAGTTAATTCAGGACTTACGCACGCCGAGGCCAGAAACCGGGTTTCTTCGTAGATATCTCGTGAGGAACCAACAATTTTTCATAGAAACCCGGTTTCTTTGGGTAAGTCCTGTAATTGCTGAATAATTTATGATGATTTTCTTTTACACGGCTCAAAGTGTCATAATTTAAAAGTCATTGTCCCCAAAGAGGAAAACACATGAAAACGCTCAAGTCAAGTTTAATTATTCTAGGCAGTCTCGGATTACTGTTTTTGGGAGCTTGCGGTAACGACAACAAAGCAAGCGATACAAATACCAGTCCAGCATCTCCTCCTGTGGCTTCTCAACCTGCGTCTTCGGCTCCTGCGGCTGCAACTGGTGCACAAGCAACTAAAGGAGGTCAAGTTGTCCAGTCAGGAGCTTACCATTTAGAGTTTGTAACTGAAAAAGAATCTACCGGAACTCACTTGGATTTGTATCTGCAAAAAGGTGATAAAAAGGAACCAGTTGCTGATGCGAAAGTGACGGCTCAAGTGCAGTTGCCGAATGGAAAGCAACAAACCCTAGCTTTCAAATACGATCCTGAAGGCAAACATTACGCTGTTATGTTTCCCGGCAAAGATCCAGGCCAGTATCCTGTAAAAGTGAATGCGGATATTAACGGAGAAAAAGTGGACGGTCGTTTTACATTCACTCAGTAAAGCGCTTATTTCCTGTGAACGCATAGGAATTTGGCTTTAAAAATTTCTTGTATAGCCGTCATTGTTTATTACTAACAAACACAGGACAAAAACAAATGAAATCTCTGAAAACAGGTTTAATCGTTGTAGGTAGTGCGGCACTGATGTTACTAGCCGCCTATGGCAATACTGTGCAGGCTACCAATGCTGCTAACAAACCAGATGATTTTTTAGCAGCATTGGTAGCCAAAAACAGTCCACCCACCCCTACACAAATAGCTGGGACTCCCGGTAATTCTAACTCATCAAAAGGGGGTCAAGTGGTAGAATCAGGCCCTTATCATTTAGAGTTGGTTGTCGAAAAAGAGGCTGCTCAAACTCATCTAGATTTCTATTTGCAAAGAGGCGACAACCACCAGACAATACCTAATGCCAAGGTAACAAGTCAAATTCAGATGCCCGATCGCACTCAAAAAACTGTTACCTTCACCTATGACCAGAAAGACCAGCACTATACAGCTTTGCTGCCGGGAAAAGTTGTCGGTCAGTATCAGATGAAGATTACTGCTGATATGAGCGGTCAAAAGGTAGATGGTCGATTTACCTTCAATCGGTAGTTTGAGTTAAATTTAGCTGTGAAGACCCGGTTTATTTATCAACCGGGTTTTTCTTAACTTAGAATCGAATAATTAACTTTTAAATATTTAAAATTTCATCGCTATTTCATTCCTGACAGCCAAGCTAATAAATAACAACAACAATTAGTCAAGTTTTCAGATAACACTGCGATGAAAAAGTTAATTTACGCTGCCGCATTTACCGTCATCCTGGCATCTAATGCCCCCGCTACTATTGCGGGAGGAGCCATGCAAAATGCTAATGTTCCTCACCTTGTTGGTAGCGCCGCAACTCCTAATAAAGCTCGCTTTCAGGGTGCTACCCATCGTTTTGATGTTCATGTTCAGGGAAGAGCTCTTTCGGAAATTGCGATCGCCCTTCCAGACGATCTGAGAATCAGCGGAGGAATTGAGGTAAAAAATCAATCTAATCAGAAAATCGAGACTCAAGTTTCTGTCAATAACCAAAAAGCAACCGTAGTTTTTGCTCAACCAGTCGCTCCTGACACCACCATCTCAATTGAAATGCGCGGTATTCATACTCCCGGTTACAGTCACAATTGGGGGTACGCGATATCTGGTAAAATGGTAGGAATAAACGCAGAAATTCCCCTCGGTAGGGTTGGGATTCAAACCTACTAAGAGCAATAAAATTTAGCACAAATTCTGTGTTATACTCTCATCTTGAAAAAGTCAAAATCTGCGTTTCTTGTGGCACGGGTCTTGTGGCACGGGCGGGACGCCCGTTCCCCTACGTTCCTAGATAGATGCACCCTGTAGGTCGATCGCACTTAATGTCCTATTTCGTTACTTCAGTTTTTTTGAATGGAAAAAAGACTCGACCGCCCAAACTTTGAAAATAAATCCCGCCGACGGTAATTAAGAACCCGAAATAAGAAAGTGCTTGCACCACATAAAGCTTGTCCGTGTAGCCAAACATCGCGCTCAGCAACAAGCCGGGAAACTTTTCTTCGGGAAGCACTTTCGAGGTATTCCACACCATCGGCCCGAGAATGCAAGAGTGTACTTTGGCAAATCTTTCGTAATAGAAACACATCCCTGCTGACTCGCGATTTGCTTGCGATAAAATATTCACCGCGCTGTCAAATAATCCCAAAGTAGATACCACTAAACCCGCTACAATAAAGAGCAGTAAAATGCCCATATACTTAAAAAACAGGCGGATATTAATTTTCACTCCCCATTTAAACAGGAGCGCCCCAATTCCGGCGGCTGAAAGTATTCCTCCCAAAGCGCCGATGGCTGGAAGAATGCCTTGTTGAAACTTAGCGACAACAAACAAAACAGTTTCAAATCCTTCGCGCAAAACGGCAATCAAAACTAAGCTAAATACGCCCCAACCGGCATGAGATTTGTCCGTTAAGGCAGCACTTACTGCGCCTTCGACTTCGGCTTTCATAAATCGCGCTTGCTTGGTCATCCAGAGCAGCATCCAGCTCAGCATTGCTATTGCTAAAACCCCAAAGGTTGCCTCTAGCAGCGATTCCATAATCGGTGCAAAAGGCTGATTGGATGCAGACAAAATTTGAATAGTCCAGCCGAACAGTACACCTATCAAAGCGCTGGCAATAAGTCCAACGCCGACACCGCCGAAAACCCAAGGACTTAAATAACTTTGTCCCGACTTTTTGAGGCAAGCTAGAACGATTCCGACAACTAAGGCGGCTTCGACTCCTTCGCGGAGAGTAATTACAAATGTGGGCAATGCTTCGCTAAAATTCATTTTTTTATTTTAGGTAATATGTGGAGGTAATTGGTAGATTTTTTACTACTTACCGTAAATTTGAGTAAACTAAAAAGGTTTGTAGTGCGGACTTAAGTCCGCAAGATCGGAGCGGACTTAAGTCCGCACTACAAACCGTTTTTAAGATCCAGGTTTGAGAACTTTTTGGCTGTCGTTATCGATCGCTTTAACTAGCTGGGTGACTTGTTCGGTGGTTTTTACGGGGGCTGCCGGCGCGATCGCAGTTGGCCAATTTGCCTTAAGTTCAGTCATGTTGGCAACAATTGCTTTGTCGGTTTCCGGGCTAGTTTTAGCCACTTGAGCGGCAATATCTTTGTACAGCATTTCCGCGTACATGACGAAACCCCGCGAATCTTGGTATTCAATAATTGCGGAAATTTTGCCGTTAGCAACTGCCGCTCCGTATTCGGAATTAGCTGTATCCAGCAAGCCGTTAATCACTTGCAGCACGAATTTCGGATCTTTGCGCTGCGCTTCGGGAAGAGCTGCGATCGCTCCATCTACAGCTTGCATAGATGCGGCAAATTCGGCATTCACTTGGTTCGCATCTTTTGCACCTGCTTTAATTAAGTCCTGCAATTTAATTAAAGGAGTCTTAAATTCAGGGATTTTGCGTTCTGAAAGCTGGTCTTCCACGTCGGCATAAATTTCTTCTACCGGGTGTCCGATGTGCGGTTCTGCTTGGTCTACTTTGCCTGCATCCAAGAGTTCTTTGGCTACGAAAAGATGCCCTTTCATCAAGCCCAATTTAGTCATGTAGTCTACATCTTTGGCTTCGCCTGTGAGGACGACATCTTCAATAGTTACCAAGTCTTTTATCTGGTCGAATTGGGCTTGATTGATGACATTTTTTGAGACCAATTCTTCTGTTTTTCCGTAAGGGCGGCTGGCTTGAATTTTGTTAGAAAGTGCCGGTACTCCTAACTTGGCTTCGAGTTTATCTAACTCTGAAAGAATGGCAGTATTGATGTTAATTCCGCCCTTGCCGCCGTGATTCCCGCTGTGACCGCTTTCGGCTGCGGGACTAGCTGTGGCGGCGGGTGAGGCGCCCGGTGAGGCGGTGCTGCCGGTGTTGCTGGCCGTGGGGGTGGAAACGCAACCAGCCAGAGCAACGAGGATGGCTGTAGCAGCGGCTGTCGGTAATAAACGAAAGGATGGTAACATGGCAGTTGATGATTTTTACGTTTGGTTCAGTTGGGATAGCAAGCTATTAAGAAAGATTCTCAATTATTCGCGAGCTACTAATTCTACCTATTTGTGAGAAATTTTGGTAGATAATTTAAGACTTTCTTAACTATAATCGGCGCACTCGATCGCGATTTGGGTTAAGCGATGACTTCAAATAAACCCATGCAGCCTGCTTCGGCGATCACATCTTGATGGGGATGAAACATATATTTTCCGTTATACCCGTAGGTAAACTCTAAAATATGTCTTTCAGCTACACCCATTGTAATTACATCGGCTCTTTCGCTGGGAGTCAAAGTCATTCCCGTGCGATATACGTCAAAAAAATTGGCGTGGAGGTGAAAAGTCACTGCCGCTTCATACTCAATCAGGTTGAGAACGTACAGCCTAACTAGCTGATTTTTATAGATAGAAATAGGGTTGTTCATGTAATAATTCGGCAACCCGTTAAAAGCGTAAAGTTCGTTTATTTCGTCGTCGTTTACGTCGTATCCTGCCATGATTAACAGTATTTCGTCGGCGGGGGGTCTTGGTTTTGGTGGGTCGATAATGAACATTCCATACAGTCCTTTACCGATGTGGCGCGTTACGGGAGCAATATGGCAGTGATATAGATGCAATCCGTAGGGAGCGGCATCGAATTCATAAATAAATACCGAACCGTTTCTCACTGGTTTAACGCCGTCCATTTCTGCCGTATGAACGCCGTGAAAGTGCAGCGAGTGAGAATGTCCGGCTTTGTTATAAAAAATGACGCGGATGCGATCGCCCTCAGTTGCTCTCAATGTCGGGCCGGGCACGCGATTGTTCACATTCCAAGTGTTGAAACTAACGGCGCTGTTAAGCTGGACGACGGAAGTGTTAGCTTCCATGCGAAATTCCCGCACCGTGCGCCCGTTTTCCCGCGTCACCGTGCCATAATCAAAGTCGCGCGCAATTTGCATCGGATTGATATTGCTGACTGCGGGCGCATCTGCCGGCATTGGCGGTATTCTCGCGGCTGCTGGTCGTTTTTGGGTGAAGTTTTGAAGTGCGATCGCGCCGCCCGCTACCCCAGCACCAGCTATTCCTAGCTGTAGGAGTTGGCGGCGAGTCCAGTGCCCCGGCTTTTTCATGGCGGAGCGATCGAATAAGTCTGCCATACTTGTTGAACATAATTCTCAAAACTTTGGTCGCATTTTAGTATAAGACATTTCCAGCTTGTTGTCAATAATTGTCAACTGTTATCTTTTTCTGCGAAGTCAGAAAATTTCATGCTGATTTCATGTAAATGTGTCAGCTTATATGTTGGGGGTTGGCGCTGTCGCCAGCTAACAATGTATAGAGATTTAGCGCTGTAAATTAATCTTATGAGAGTTTTGCTAGTTGAAGACGAGCCAGATTTAGGAAAAGCGATCGAGCGTACCTTAAAGCAGGAAAAATATATAGTTGATTGGGCGCAGGACGGGAATGAAGCTTGGGAATATTTAGACAGTCAGTGGACGCAATACACACTAGCTATTTTTGACTGGTTGCTGCCAGGATTATCGGGAGTAGAACTTCTGCACAAATTGCGCGCAAAAAATAGTTTTTTACCAGTTTTGATGCTGACAGCAAAAGACCGGATGGAAGATAAAGTAGCGGGCTTGGATTCCGGGGCTGACGATTATTTAGTCAAGCCCTTCGGGATGGCGGAACTGTTAGCAAGGTTGCGGGCGTTGCAAAGGCGATCGCCCCAAATTCAGCCTCAACAGCTACAAATCGGAAATCTCGCCTTAGA
>JAJAYT010000431.1 GCA_026786085.1 Microcoleus sp. CAN_BIN18
CATATAGCAATCCTAAATGATTTAGATAAATTTGTAGGGGTGGTGCCAAGAGTGCCTACCCCCTATCTATCGGGCAATGGTTCCACACCAACCGCCACGGGGGGATTGCCCCTACAATAATTATGCGAATGATTTAGGATTGCTATATGACAACTCACCCGCACAAGGGAATGAGTCATCGCGATCGCAAATCAATAAGATAATACAGGTATGAGTTCGGAAATCAATAGGTCACTATACCATTGAATCATCAATCACACGTTGATAAAACAGGGACTTTCATTCATCAAAAATTGCTCATACCACTCAATTGTTTCTTTCAACCCTTCTTCTAGAGGATATTTAGATTCCCAGCCGAGCATTTTTCGCGCCTTATCTGCCGAGAGATACTGATGTTTGATTTCATTCTTAGCCCGATCCAATATGACTGGCTCTAAGTGACTCTTACCCATCAATCTCAAAACATGGTCTACCATGCCCCGCACAGAAATTTGTAGCTCATTGCTGAAATTAAACGCCTCTCCCAAAATTTCCGGCCTGTCCATTTGCTCTGCCAAATGGAGATAAGCTAAAACCCCGTCTTTCGCATAGAAATAGTCCCTAATGAAAGTGCCATCACTACGGATGACTACTGGCTTTTCTCGTAATGCTGATCGAATTGTAGACGGAACAATGCGATTGAAATTCAAGTCTCCGCCCCCGTAAAAGTTGCCGCAGCGAGTAATGCAAACAGGCAAACCATAACTGACGTAATAAGTCCGACTGATTAAATCAGCACAGCTTTTAGAAACATCGTAAGGATGTTCTCCTTGCAGCGAAGTTGTTTCGCTATAAGGCAAAACAAGCTGGTCTCCATAGGCCTTATCGCTGGATGCGATGACAATTCGACTCACACCTCCGACGCGGCGACAAGCTTCTAGAATATTCCAAGTGCCTTTAATGTTGGTTTCAAAAGTTGCGACAGGCTCTCTATTTGCCACTCCCACAATTGTCTGAGCGGCTAAGTGAAACACCGTATCGACTTCATACTCATTGATGGCTCGTTCTACAGTTGGCAAATCTTCGACACAACCGCGCACGATATTAATCTGCCGATACCACTCTCCAGCATAAAGTCGGGATTGTGGCACCAAGTCACGGACTAATCCCGTTACCAAGGCTCCCCTTTGCAGCAACTCAGCTACTAACCAGTTACCCAAAAGGCCAGTGCAACCTGTCACCAATACCGATCGATCGCGCCAAAATTCACTCATTCCCACACCTTCCAAGGAGCCTCTCCATTATCCCACAGTTCATTCAAATATTTATACTCGCGGTAAGTATCCATCGCAAAAAAGAAACCTTCGTGGCGATAAGCCATCAATTGCCCTTCCGCAGCTAACCGCTCCAGTGGCTCTCGCTCTAAGAAACAATCATCCCCGGTCAAATCTTCAAAGATGCTGCGGTGAAGTATCAAAAATCCTGCACTTGCCCAGCCATCTATTTGAGGTTTTTCCGTGAATTCCAGAACTTTACCTTGGTTATCCACATCTAAAATACCATATCGAGATACCGGACGTACTGTACTAACAGTTGCCAGCTTACCATGAGACTTGTGAAAATCCAACAGCGCCCCAATATCGATATCAGCGACTCCATCACCATAAGTCACCATAAAGGTATCCTCGGCAATGTATTTCTCCACCCGCTTCACCCGCCCTCCAGTCATGGTGTCTGGGCCTGTTTCCGCGAGTGTCACCTTAAAATCTTGCTCTTTATGCTCCTCGTGATAGGTGATCTGGTTTTGGCGACCAAGGCAAATAGTAAAATCATTATTCATCGCTTCATAATTAAGGAAATACTCCTTAATCATGTTCCCGCGATAGCCCAAACACACAATAAAGTCCAGGAAACCGTAATGGGCATAGGTCTTCATAATATGCCAAATAATCGGCCGCCCGCCCACATCAACTAAGGGCTTAGGACGAAATTCTGTTTCTTCTCGGAGACGAGTCCCCAAACCGCCGGCTAGTATAACTACTTGCATTTTTTCACAGTTTTAAATGTCATCAACTCTCTAATTACAGTGGAATCCTGGGAAACGGACAGCAGTTCCAAATTCGCTTTCAAATATGCGACAAAGCACATAACTCAATTTAGGTGTATCAGGGGAAATTCCTTCCTTCATTTTGTCATAATCCCGATCGCCACTAATTACACCTTCGTTAGTATAAGCGATCCACTGACCCCGATATTTCTTCAACTCACGGCGATTAGCCTCATACCAATCCTTCGCTGTCGTATATTCTGCCTCCATATTTTCACCCCATAATATTGTCTCAAACTCATTTGCGATCAAAACACCACCCAACCGAATTGCTGCAACTCCCAGTCGCCCTAGGACAACGCACTTCCAGAATGATTTCCCAGAAGCCTACCACAATTTCGAGTCAGTTTTGCCCGATCGCGCCCAATGAACTCAAACCTCCCACGAACATACCAGACCGCAGCCCCTCTCAGGATGTTCCCACAGAACCGGTATTGTAGATCAGCCATCAGTAGGGACACGGCAATGCCCATAGGTATCAACTTAAGGCTGAAAGCCCGCCAAGTCTCTCTGTAGACCCGCGAGTCCGCCAGGGAATGAATTCCCTGTCTAATAGCTAAAGTCCTCTCAAAGAGGACTCAAGAACTCATTATCATCAGTCCTCTTTGAGAGGACTTGCGCTTTGAGGCAGGGGTTTCAACCCTTGCCGGACTATGGGTTGTACCTTAAGTTGACACTCCTTGGGCAATGCCCTATCCTGATTCAGGTCAGGCACGACAATGCCATTTCCCTGCCCCAAAATAATGTGGTAAACCTTAAACAATAATTAGGGTAAAAAATCATAATCCAGCAAATTAGCAGCGGTAAAATTACACTTTTCGGGAAAAGTTTCAGGTGCTAATTCACTTTTTTTAATTGCTCGCTTTCTAGCTTTGACATAAATTTCTTCAATCTGCTGCAAAAAATAATTATACAAAGTCTGAGACTCCAACAACAACTCTAGTTCAAACCGAAAATTATCAATTTCATTTTGCCAACCTTTAGCACAACGATCCCTTTCTGATTCCCAATATTGATAAAGTAATAAATGAATCAACAGTTGTCGTAAATAACTATCTACTTTGCGTCTTTGTTCTTCAACCAAACTTAAAATTTCCGACCTTAAGTGTGGCAAATCAAGCTGATCAATCTCTTTTTTTTCTAGCGTTTGATAAGTTTCTTGCAGCCACAGATAATAATCTCGTTCATAAAGAGCAGACACATCATTCATCTGATTACCTCCACTTGTCGCCTCGCCTCCACCATCATCCGCACCACATCGGGCATCTTGTACTTCGCCTCCCATCCCAACTTTGCCTTTGCCTTACCCGGATTCCCCATCCCAAGTGCAATCTCCGTCGGTCTGTAGAGACTCGCATCAGTTACTAAATGTTCCTGCCAATCCAAACCAGCAGCCACAAAAGCCGATCGCACAAACTCCTCCAAAGGATAACTTACACCCGTAGCAATTACATAATCATCCGGTGCTTCCTGCTGCAACATCAAATACATCGCCTCCACATATTCCGGAGCCCAGCCCCAATCCCGCTGCACAGAAATATTACCCAAATGCAGTTTTTCCGAACTACCCGCAGCAATTCGGCACACAACAGATACAATCTTTTGCGTCACGAACCTCTCCGGCCGCAGCGGCGACTCGTGATTGAACAGAATACCAGAACACGCAAACAAATTGTACGCTTCCCGATAATTTGCTACTTCCCAAAATGCTGTAGCCTTCGCCACCGCGTAAGGACTTCTGGGGCGAAAAGGCGTATTCTCATCCGCTGCTGTGCCTCCGGTATCCCCAAAACATTCGCTGGAACTGGCATTGTAAAGTTTAATTTTGCCGCCTGTAAACCGAATTGCTTCTAACAGATTTAATGTACCTGTAGCAATACTTTCGAGAGTTTCTACGGGTTGTTCAAAAGACAGAGCGACGGAACTTTGACCTGCTAGATTGTACACTTCGTCTGGTGCAATTTTTGCCAATACCTGCAAGACGCTGCGAAAATCGTTGAGAGACATTGACTCTAGTTTTACTCTGTCTCGGATTCCCAAACGGGCCAGGTTTCCGAAACTCGACATTTGCGCGTCCCTGGAGGTGCCGGAAACTTCATAACCTCGATCGAGCAGCAGTTGGGCTAAATAAGCTCCGTCCTGACCTGATATACCACAAATTAACGCTTTTTTCATATCACATTTTGTTTTCAAAACTCTACCGTAGAAGACCGGGCGGTTGAAACCGCGTCGATACAGACAAAACCCACCTCCGTGGGTTGAAGACCGGGCGGTTGCAATTGGGTTATTCTTCCGTCCGCGGAGGCGGACATCGTTTGTGTAGACG
>JAJAYT010000432.1 GCA_026786085.1 Microcoleus sp. CAN_BIN18
AAAGGTAAAAAAAAATAATTTACGCTCTTTTTTTAAGCGATACTTGCGACGACATCAAGTGACAGTACATCGAACTCAAGTCATTGGAGTTAACCTCAGCGGTGCTAACTTAAGCGGAGCCAGACTATCATTCGCAAACTTAAGTGAATCCGATTCGTCAGCAGATTTACATGGTGCAATTTTAGCTGATTATAATACATTATCAGAAGAAATTATCAAGGCTGAAAACGGGCATAACCAGGGGATTTTGTCTAAATCAGAAGAAGGCATTTATCACTGGAATGATTTGTGTTTTCACTGTGAAGAAGAAGTGAAAATTGCCGAAGCACTCGATCGCACTTCCGTCCTTTTCTTCCCCAACTCCAAAGCCCGCCTCACAACACCCGCAGGCCGACAAAACCAAGAACCCGATTTCCTGATCTTCCACGAAGGCAAATGGGGTATTCTGGAAATATCGCATCCCGATACAGAAAAAGATCAAACGCGCGATCGGCTGTTTGCATCCTACGGCATCCGCATCATCCACTATTGCGACGCTAACAGATGTACAGAAGAAGCCGATCGCATTGTACAAGAATTTTTAGACCTATTGAGTCAGGGATAGGGCGATCGCATTTAGTTAATTGGTTGAATGAAGTTAATTGGTTGAATGAACGCCAGCCTTAATTGCTAAAACATAGCCTCCTATCATTGTATCAATTGGCGATCGAACACATCTTATTAGAGCCTTAAACTTCTTCATCAAGATGAGACAAAATATCTTCCAAATCCCTAGCACCATGCAAAACACGTAGAACCTCCACCCGATCGTCTTGAATCCGGTAAAAAATTAGATAATCTTGAAAATCCTTAATTCGCCACTGACGGATCTCCCCCATTCGAGAAGAAACCAATCGCACGACTTTTCCCATTCCCGGTATCGTCGCTAATTGGGCAAAAGTGGCTTCCGCTAACTCCAGAAATCGCTCGGCAGCACGAGCATTTCCATTGACCAGAATATAGTTTGCCTGTTGTCTGAGATCCTGCGTGGCACGATTTTTGACAATTAATCGATCGCTCATACTGGTTTAGACTCGCCACCCAAAACCGATGCCCGTAAATTCTGCCAGTACGCAGCCGTCACGGGTTCTCCCTCCGAGTCTAAACCCTCTTGCAGTAAACCTTCTAGTTTGGCTTGTGCCTGTTTTCGCTGGCGATCTTGCTGCACCAAATCTAGAAAATACTCTACCGCACTAGCATAAGCCCCTGCCTGAATTTGAGCCTCAATATAGGTTTGCAGGTCTTCTGGTATCGCAAGAATAACATTCATCGTCAACACAGATTTAGGATATCTATCATTTTATCGATCGTACCTGCAATTAAACAGGTCTACCCACATCAACCACACTTCCCAGAAGCCACCGCAGCAGCAGCCAGCCGCTCCATACCGGCTCGAACAATCACCGCTAGCTCACTCAGTGGCATACACTGAATTTTCTTAAGCAACTCGTTGGTATCTACGGGTTCACGCATGGGCTTGACTTCCAGATGAGCAAGCAGCTCTTCAAGTGTAAACCCGGCCCTCACTGAAATCTGAGCCAAATTTTCTGTATCTGGAATGCTCTGCCCTTTTTCCCACAACTGTACAGCAGTCGATGACACGCCCAAGAGCTTGCCAAAAGCTCGCTGACTGAGGTCGCCACGCGCTAACTTAACAATCTCGATCAGTTTTCTCTTACCTTCTACATCCACAATAGCCGTGACCACTTAACCACACTTAACAAGTTTACTTCTCAATTTATGAATTTTCCCACTTGTTATTGACAACTAAACTTAGCGGTGCTATTCTGACAAGTATACAAATCAATAACAAGTATGAATTTAAGAGCAGCTTAAATAGCTATACATCAACTATATTTTCCAGACGACTCAGCAGCCGCCGCGAGTCTGTCCATCACCGCTCTACCAACCACGGCTAACTCACTAATGGGCATACACTGAATTTTCTTCAGCAGATCATTGGTATCCAAAGGTTCCTGCACCGGCTTACCTTCAAGATGAGCCATTAGCTCTTCCATCGTAAAGCCTGCTCTTGTCGCAATCTGAGTCAAATTTTTCGTATCCGGGAGTACCTGCCCTTTTTCCCAATACAAAACAGAAGCAGCAGAAACTCCCAACAATCTGCCAAAGGCGCTCAAACTCATCGAGCCACGCGCTAACTTAACAACCTCGCTCAGTTTTTTCTTAGCTTCTGCGTCCACAGTATTAGTCACCACTTAATCAACACATAACTCAGTTTAGTGCCCAATTGATTTCGATTCCAGCCTTAATCTCCAGAGACCTCAGCCGCCGCCGCGAATCTATCCGCCACAGCTCTGCCAATTAGCGCCACTTGACCCAGAGGCAAAAACTGGATTTTTTTGACAATATCGTTAATTTCTGGAGCTTCTGAAACTGCCTTGCCATCCAACAATCTCAGAAATTCTTCCAGCGTATAACCCGATCTCGCAGCGAGCTTAGCCAAGTTGTCCGTATCGGGAACCGTATCGCCTCTTTCCCAAAGCTGAACAGCAGTAGCGGAAACGCCCAAAAGCTTACCAAAAGCTCGCTGACTCATTGTTCCGCGCGCTTTTTTGATAATTTCACTAAGTTTTTCTCTATTTTGGATGTTCACGACTTAAAAGCTACTCGGCTTTACCTATAAGTAAACTGGTCAGTTTATAAATAATTATAATTTAAATTTTAACTTGTAACTATTGACATACAATTAAGCTTAGTCTAAAATAAAAACTATAGATATAGTTTTACTGCATCGGAGCGCCCCTCACGATCCAGGAGTCCCCAAAAATGACCAAAAGACGCAGCCAAAACACCCACAACTCACGTCGCAACCGTCAAAGCCTTACCGCCTCCGGTTGGCTCAAACCCCAGTGCTGGCAAATTTCCAAAACGGAAGCCGCCGAAGCCCTGAGAATCCCCGTCAACCGCATCGTCAAAGTTTACCCCAAACAACACCAAGTAATAGTCGTTTACCTGAACAAGAAAGGGCAAAAATGCAGTTCCTTTTTCAGCTACAGACTATTTGCCAGATGGGAGAAAGAGACGATCGCCACAATTGCCAGTTGTCGAAACCAGCAAACTCTCGCACCCCTAGAAATCATAGTACAGTACGACCTAGAACATTTCAAGTATCCAGTCCAAAGTGCCGACGCAATTTGGGAAGCCCTACTCAACCACATCCGTCAAGTCATCAGAGAACAAAGGCTGAGCCTAGCTTGCGCCTAGTCCCCCATTAACCCCCACCTATGTTGATCATGGTTAATACTTGGGAAAATCGATTCCTGAGATAGATATTCCTTGCATCTTCTGTACATATCGTCCTTGAGCCGCTACACACTCTGCCATTTTTTGAGCCTGTATAGGTTGACTCCTGGGATCTGGTGAGATGCCTCTATACTCCCATACACCACCACGACCACTATTTATTACTTTTCCATTTTTTTCTAAGATTAACCCTTCTCCGGTAGCATCAATATAGAATTTCCCCTTTTGAAAAGACACGCTGCTAATTGTGATATCTTCCACTCCCTTGTAAGGATTTGCAGGGCCCTTGACAATCTTAATACAGATTCTATTGTTTTTATGTGCAATTTCTCTCCGGGAATTATTGAACATGGTTCCTTGAGAGTAGTAAGTTCCTGTGGGTAGAATTGTAGAATCTTGTTGATTACTTTGAGCAGATGACAAGGATGAAATTGATAGAAGAATAGAACTAGCAATTAGTGTTTCGAGTACCCTAAATTTCATTTGTAATTAAACTCGATTAAAATTGTTTTTTCCGATTCAACATAATCACAGATTATTTAAAAAATCCTCTCTGGTTATATCTGCTTGCCGAATAATAGCCCTGAGTGTCCCACGCTTTAATGATTGACCCTCATGTATTGGTACGGGGACAGAAATTGTTCGTGTTATCGTTTTTTTCAGGATAACATGGCTGCCATCTTGCCTATCTTCGGTGAATCCCGAACGCTCTAAAGCCCGCTTCGCATCTCTGACTGAAACACCTCCCAATCTAGCCCTAGCTCGACCAGAAGAGGAACCATCCATAATTACATTTTGAGTATCTGGTATCTGAGAGTTGTTAACATATATTATCTCTTGCAAATAACGGATTTGCTCTTTAGCCGAATTGAGTTCTCGGTCTAAGTAAGCATTTTCCTCTTCTAGCTTTTGATTTTCTTCCAAAGAATAAGTTTCCCAATCCCTGAACTGTTCCTTAGTCCGATCTAATTCTGCCCTAGCTCCTTCTAATGCGGCAGTGAGTTCGTTATTAGGTATTTCTTCTAAATTATGTATTGTTTCTAACTGTTGCTCTAGCTGACGAGATTCCTGTTGCCTTAAATCTAGATCGCGCTTCAAATCAATTATTTTCTGATTGAGCGCTTCACTCCGCTGCTTTGCTTTAGATTCTCGCTGAGAGGTTTCTTGCAACTCTTGCCGTAGTAATTGCAAGTCTTCTAAAGTTTGAGCAGTTTCTTGCTGTTGCTGTTCTTTAAAAGCCAGTTCGATTTCATAAGATGCAATTTGATTTTCCAGTTCTCTCTTATTTTGCTCCTGTTTTTGCCGATCAGATTCCAGTTCAGCAAGAACTCTCTCTCGCTGCTTAATTAATTCGATAGTTTGCTGGTTTTTATCTTCTAATTCCCGCTTAATCTCTTGAATTTCCCGTTGCAATTGTTCCTGTTGTTTCCGTTTGGCAGATAAACCCACCTCAAGAATTATCCACGCGCTCAAACCACTAACGAAAAATAAAGCGACTGTCGATGTATAAAGAGTCCGGGAACCTGTTATTTTAAATGGCTCTTTAATCCACTTATTATAATCTTCAATAAATGTCGGCGGTACTCCCCGGACATAATACACACGACCGATTATTTGTCCTGAGTTAACTCTACCAGTAGGGATGGGTTTACTATCACGAGGTTTAGCATATTGCCGCTCTACTTGCAACGGAGGCGGACTTTGTAGTAAGTCGTATGGATGCAGAAGTGTTGAATGATAGAAAAAGATTGCCAGGATTGGCAAACAAATGTATAATGACAGAGCTATAAAATATTAAAAATCAACTAAAATGCTATTTTCTAACTTCCCCAAAATTGTGAAAAGGT
>JAJAYT010000433.1 GCA_026786085.1 Microcoleus sp. CAN_BIN18
GGGGGGGGGCCCCCCCCCCCCAAAATTCACAAAAAAAACCCCACAAAAAACACCCACCCCCAAACACCCACCACCCCCCCCCCCCCCCCCCCAACAAACAAAACATTTTTTTTTTTTGGGGTCCCGGGGTGGAATCCACAGCGAAACCGCGTCTTTCATCCCACACTATACCGCTTCGGTTAGTGTGGGGATTCCCGTCTGTCTAGCTAAAATAGTTCAAGAACTTATCTAAAGGCAAAAGTAAGGTTTTTCATGGCAGATCAATTAATTCGCGCTACAGCAGCAGACGGCGGAATTCGGGCTGTAGGTGTCATTACGACCCGCCTGACTGAAGAAGCAAGAGGGCGACATAAGCTCTCCTACGTGGCAACGGCAGCCCTCGGCCGCACAATGTCAGCGGGGCTGTTACTCGCTTCCAGCATGAAGCGGCCTGAATCGAGAGTCAACATTCGGATCAAAGGAGATGGCCCCCTGGGCGGACTTATGGTTGATGCGGGGCTGGATGGAACGGTTCGGGGTTATGTGGATAATCCAGGGGTGGAACTACCACCGAATGCTAAGGGGAAACTGGATGTCGGTGGGGCAATAGGTGACGGTTATTTGTATGTGGTGCGGGACGTTGGATATGGCTTTCCTTACTCGAGTACGGTAGAATTGGTCTCCGGTGAAATTGGTGACGATCTGACTCACTATTTGGCAACTTCGGAGCAAACTCCTTCAGCTTTGGTTTTGGGGGTGTTTGTGGGGGCTGGCGGGGTGCAAGCATCTGGGGGTGTGCTGTTGCAGGTTCTGCCGAAGGCGGCAACGGACGAAAAATTGGTGCAAACTCTAGAATCTAGAGTTGCTGCACTGTCGGGTTTTACGCCGCTGCTACGATCGGGCAAAACGCTGCACGAGATTCTAGAAGACTTATTGGGAGATATGGGGCTGGAAATTTTTTCCGAAACTCAGATGGTGCGTTTTCACTGTGGCTGTTCGTTCGATCGCGTTTTGGGAGCTTTGAAAAGGTTTGGCGAGGCGGAACTCCAAGACATGATCGAAAAAGATGAGGGGGCTGAGGCTACGTGCCATTTTTGCAACGAGGTTTACAAAGCTAACACGGATCAGCTTGCCGAATTGATCGGCGATTTGGGATCGAACTCGGGTTCTTGAGACGATAATGTGTAATTGATAATAGGAGTGCCAGTTACGGATCGAGGCCTTGACCAATTGTCAATTACGCATTATCAATTACCTAATCGCCAAATTTAGTTTTTTGGGGTGTCGGCGATCGGCTGTTGCAGTCTTGGGGCCCTGGGAGCCGATCGAAATGATGGATAAATTCTAGAGAGCAGTGGATATAGCGATCGCTGTGAAGAAATAATTAAGGCTATACGGCTAAACCTTGGTAATTACGGTAAATTTACGGAATTATCTGCGTCACCCGCACTGTCATCTGCACTGTGGGACAAGTCGAATTACGCTTCTGTCATTGGGTAGTTTTGTGCTGACTTTGCTAGATAAAACTCAGAAATCAGTTAAAAAAAAGGACTTGCAATCTGTTTTTAGGAGGGATGGATATGCCTACAAATTTTGAGCGCGATTCCAGATTTTTCAGGCAATTACTGGAAAATCAGCCTCCTATTATCTACTGGTTGTTGTTTGTGGTAAGCACGATATGAGTCAAGATCGCAAGACACCAGGCCGTTGGTCTGCATCAGAATCTTTGGAGTCAAAAAAGGATACTTCATCGCTCGTGCCACTTCCAGCCCGTAAAAACCGCGCTGAGCGACTCAAAGAGCTCCGAGATTTGGTTATTTCGGGAAAATTGCCGGCAGGGCGTCTGAGACTACAGCCGAGAGAGTCTGAGGAAGACTCGCCGCCAGGAGAATACAATCCGTTATGGCGGATCTGGTCGAAGAAGTGGCAGTTTTGGCTGGCGGTGAGTTTGATTATGTCGGTGGGTATGGGGTTTGTGGCAATTTCGTCTTTGCTAAACCTGACCTCGCAGTCGAATTGCTCGAAGATTTTTTGGCCGACGGCTTCGGCTAACGATCGCTTTTTTTGCGCTCAAGAAGCGGCTAGCAAGCGGACGGCAGATGATTTGCTGCGCGCGATCGAATTAGTGAATGCTTTGCCACAAGACCACCCGCTGCGACCGAGAATTAACGATCAAATCGATCGATGGTCGCAGGATATTCTCAGGCTGGGAAATTCTAGTTTTCAAGAAGGAAGGCTGGAGGAGGCGATCGCGATCGCCCGCAAGGTACCTCAAAATGTGCCGGCTTACGCGACGGTGCAAAAGCAGATTGAAAAGTGGCAGTCAATCTGGAGCGATGCAGAGAAAATTTACCGCGCGGCGGAAGACCATTTGCGTCAAGAAGAGTGGACGCTGGCTTTTCGACAAGCTACTCTGCTTTTGGATTCGGGAAATACTTTCTGGGAATCGGCTAAGTATGAGGAACTAACTAAGGTAATTGAGGCGACAAAGGCTGAGGGCAATAAGTTGGTAAAAGCCCGCAATACAGCTTCGGATGGAAGCCTCGACAGTCTGGTGACGGGGATTAAGCTGGCTCAGGGCATTGGTCAAAATAGTTATTTGTATCAATCTGCGAATAAGCTGATCGCCCAATTTAGCCAGAAAATTATGGCGCTCGCCCAAAAACGTTTGCAAGCAGGTGATTGGCAGCAGGCGACGGCGATCGTTAATCAGATTCCAGAGTCGGGAAATTTAAAGGAACAGGTTGAGGATTTTAAGGAGTTGGCGACTGCTACTGCTCAGGCAACGACTGGCTCTGTTGATGGTTTGTCTAAGGCGATCGAGCTGGCTCAAAAGATGAATTCGGGTCGCCCTTTGTACAAACAAGCTCAAGATTTAGTCGGCCGCTGGCAGCAAGAAATGGCTGATGTGAAAGTTTTGGAGTTGGCAAGCAGGCTGGCGGCGCCGGGAGGGGTCAAGGATTTGAGGGCGGCGATCGCCCAATTGCAAACAGTCCCGGAATCTAATCCTCGCTCTCTTGAAGTTCGCAGTCAAATTAGCCGCTTGAGCCGTCAAATCGAGCTGCTGGAAGACAGTCCGTACCTGCAAAGAGCTAACGATTTGGCGAGTACGGGCGATCCAAATTCTCTGGAGGCCGCCGTTGCTCAAGCGTCTCGGATCGGTCAGGGAAGGGCGCTTTACGGGGAAGCTCAGGGCAAAATTCAAGCTTGGATCGAGAGAAGACAGCGGCTTCAAGACCAGCCATTTTTGGAAAGAGCTCAGCAGCTAGCGGCTAGGGGCAATTTGGCGGAGGCAATTGAGATGGCGCGCCGGATTCGATCGGGACGGGTGCTTTATGAGGAAGCTCGATCGAACATTCGCAATTGGGAATCTCAATTTCAGGGCGAGCAAGGTTTGCGGAGCGCCCGTCAAGCCGCCCAAGCCGGGACTGCTGAGGCTTTGCAATCAGCAATTTCTATTGCCCTTCGGGTGCCTGATTCGAGTTCGCTCTCCTCGCAGGCGACTGAGGCGATCGATGAGTGGAGTCAGCGGATTTTGGCGATTGGTGTGGAACAGTCGTCGTCGGATGTGGCTGGGGCGATCGCGACTTTGAGGAAGATTCCGTCAAGTTCTCGGGCTTTTGAGCAAGCTCGATCGCAAATCCAAGTTTGGGAAGAGTCGCTGAATCCTCCGGCTGCTGAGTCACCGGCTCCGGCTCCCGAACCCCCGGAAACCGAGCCTCCGAATAGGTCTGGCAGTCCCTAGGTTAACTGGTTTTGCCCACGTTGAGCGGGTTTTTTTAAGGTTTGATCGTTCGGAATGCAAGTCCTGTGATTTTGAAGGACTTGCATTCCTGACTACAAAGGAATTTTATTGTGGTCGATCGGACATGATGCTAAACATCCGCCGGATTCAGGTGCATCATTGCCCAAGTGGTGTAAGTGCCGATCGGACTCCAGAGTATGTAAGGTATCAATAACAGGACTGCCGACTCTGAAACTTGCAAAACGCTTAAAGCTAGGAACACACTTAAAATAGCGCCAGTTCCGCCGATTATTGTGCCGACTTTCAGGCTCCTAAGTTTGCACATAACCGAGGTGTAGGACATAGTTACTATTTCTAAGAGCAGGTACAAACCCATTCTCAGCCAAGTGTCCTGAGTTCCTGGCGCTTGTTCCCAAACAATCACGGCTGACCAAGCTCCACAAATAAAAATTACAGTCCAAATTAACGGAATTGCCCTTTCAAATACTAACCATCTCGGACGTTGCAAGCGGTTAAACCACTGAATGTCGCTAGGCGCGATTAAATTAGCGGCTAATCCTACTACAAAGACGACGATTCCAACTACCATCCATGATTTAATCATTTCTCTTCCCCCTTGAGCAAGATTGACGGGTTCGATTAAGCAAATATTTTAGGTAATTCAGACGCAAAATACATCTCTCTCCAGTCTCTAATTTATAATTCAAAGCTAACTTATAACCAATTATGTAGGTGCGCCATAAGCACCTTACTGCTTAAAAACAACGAATTATGTAGGTGCGCCATAAGCACCTTAAGCTGTTCTACATTTAAATTGTGTGTCAAAAATCAATAAAACAATGAGTGGTACGGGCACGCGAGCCCGTACCGAATTTCCAATTTAAATGCGCCACAGCTTACCACTATAGGTAGCTCTTAGTTTTTCCACGAAATTGACGACTAGCCGAGCCGATGATGTTGTTCTAATTCTAAGCTAGAGTTATCATCTTTTCTCGGTACTAAAAGCGTATTTTCGCTGCTTGGTTGTAGCACCGCTTTAATTACTTGGAGAAAACGGTTAGGTTTTTTAGTTTGGCCGTTGAGTGTGCGACGGTCTTTTACTTTTTGAGAAAGGTGTCGCATTACGGATAAATCGAGTTCATCGATGAAATGGTCTGCGATTCGTTCTCCCATTAAATCAACAGCTTCAGAATACTGTTCTGTCAGGGTTTCTATGGCATCATAAGCTTCGTCAGCAACTTGACTTGCTACAGTTTTATTTTGGTCGCCTGATGTCTGGGAATTGCTGCGGCGCCTGTCTAAAAGACTTTGGTAGTCAGCAATGCTCATTCCCAAATTATCCAGGTGGTGGTGAGCGTGATCCATCAAATCTACTTCGCCGGGATAGAAGAAACCGCGAGTGCTGTTGATGGCGTGCAGTTTTGCCCAACGCCGCAAAATTGTCTCATCTTGTAGTTTGTATCGTTCCAACATTTGAGCTGTGTTCAGCTCTACTTCTGGCGTAACTTTGAAATCGCTCATGGATAAGTCCTCGTTAGTGAGATAAATAAAATTGAAACTGAGAATCTGTGCTTTGGGTGCAGTCTGAAAATGACGATCGATCTTTTGACGGCATTCACGGAAGTCTTGTGGGCGTTTGCTCTTGAGGCGATCGAGTGAGAGGATGTCAGGGTAGCGTACTTTTGGGCTTAGTCTCGATCGCATCCGGTAGCAACTGCACAGGGTTAATAATATAGCTGATTTCGCATTTTAACAACCGTTAAAAATAGTAAAGTTTAATTTAGGGGCTTGAATTGTTAGTAATCTTGAGCTACAATACCCTCAACAACCGTGCAATTAATAATTTTAGTAGTTGCCAGCGAGATTCTTAATATGCCTCTATACGATTATTTTTGTCCTAGTAACAACCAGAAGTTAGAAGTTTCGCACAGCATGAAATTGAAAGTTTCGACTTGGGGTCAACTGTGCGAGATAGCTAAGTGCGAACTGGGTGAAACTCCCGAAAATGCGATCGTACGCCGTTTGCTGAGCGCTCCAAGGTTGATGAAGCCGACATCCGACACCGATTATAAAAATCAGGGCTTCAGCAAGTACGTGAAGAGGGATGAAGGGGTTTATGAAAATGTCACTGCCGCAGATGGTGAAAGCCGGATTGTGAATCGAGATGGTAAGGCGATTAAAGATTGAATTTGGGAATTGGGAATTGTTAACAGTTAACAGTTAAATAACTAATAACTAATAACCAATAACTAATAACCAATATTATTTGCCAAACCAATCTTTCATTTTGTCTTTGGCTTGTTCCTTAGTTTCAGCATTAATGTATACAGAAACAGTAGCTATTGCGGCGAGTAATACTCCCAAATCATCCGTAAATCCGATACCAACTAATACATCTGGAATGGCATCAACCGGAGATATAAAATAGGTCAAAGCTCCAATTACCACACCTTTTGCCCAACTAGGAACATTGGGGTTCTGAGCAGTGTAGTATAATATCAAAGCTTTTTCAACTACTTCTCTACCTGCGGTTAAAGCAAAGCTTTTAAGTTTAGACCAAAAAGTTTCATCTGAGTAATTATTTTTTAAATTACTCAGACTTGTGCTAGTTCCTTTTGGAGCGATTAAATCTAGAGGAATGCCAGCAGTTTTGAGTTTGGAAACACCAGAATTAAAAGATGCTGATGCTTGACTTGGATTCGGCACCGCCTCCCGAATTTTTTGCAAATCTGCGATAAACTCTTGCATAGCTTGAGTTTGCTCATCGGAAATTCCTAGCTGTTTTTGGGTAAGTGCGATCGCTGCACTTTCTTTGGGATGAATGGTATTATTTGCCCAAGCAATGCCGATCGCGAAATACATCACTCCCAAACGTAGCGGTTCTGCTGAGTGGCTGATTGTTTGCAAACCTGCGCCCAGAGATGGAGGATTCGTTGTGTAGGATTGAATTTGAGTTTTGGCTGAATCAGAAAACTTATCTAAATTTATGGTTTTAAACAGCAGATTTAGTTCGTCAATATCAACGGAATCATCGGCGGCTGCGATCGCAAATAAAGAACCATAAAAAGCTAAAAGTTCAGTTTCTGAGGATGTAGCAAAAATATCTTTTTTGGACATGATGCAACTTCGATCGATCACGACGCTCTGGATCATACCATAAAACTCACCTCGAATCGATCGCAAAAACCGGCAATAATCTTAGAGGGTATGACACAATGGAGAATTTTTCATGAAAGTTGCGATCGTTGGCTGCGGCTATGTGGGTACTGCGACAGCCCGACATTTAGGCGGTAAATCTGATTGTACCGTGACGGCGACAACTACGACGGCGAGCCGAGTCAGTGAATTGGAGGGTGTCGCCCAGCGGGTGGTTGTGCTTAAGGGAAATGACGCAGGGGCGATCGGCAGTTTACTCCAAGACCAAGATGCTGTTATGCTGTGCGTCGGTGCTCCAAATCCTCAAGCTTATCGGGAAAGTTACTTAGAGACTGCGACAACTTTGGTATCGGTTTTACAGCAGATACCGACAGTCAAGCAGGTGATTTATACGGGTACTTATTCTGTGTATGGCGACTGTCAAGGTAAACTGGTAAACGAAGAATCGCCCGTCGCGCCAGCCAATCCCAACGGTGAAATTCTCGCCGAAACAGAACGAATTTTATTAGCAGCATCGAGTCCAAATCTGCAAGTTTGTATTCTCCGTTTGGGTGGAATTTACGGGCCAGGGCGAGAATTAGTTAAAATCTTTGGAGGCTGGGCTGGGAGCACTCGTCCCGGTGCGGGGGAAGATGCGACAAATTGGGTGCATCGGGATGATATTGTTGGGGGATTAACCTTTGCATTGGACAATCGATTGCAGGGAATTTACAATTTAGTTGGGGATGTGTCGCTGTCTAGTCGTGAATTACTCGATCGTATTTTTGACAGTCACAATCTACCTAAAGTTTCTTGGGATGGAAGTCCTAGCGTGCGGCCTTATAATGCGAGGGTGTCGAATCAAAAGATTAAGGCGGCTGGTTATCAGTTTGTTCATCCTGAAATTAGGGAATTTTAAGACTGGGCGGTTGAAACCGCGTCTATACAAACTAAACCCGAGCTCAGAGGGGTTGAAGACTAGACCGTTAAAATTACGTTATTCTCTTCAGTTATTCTCTTCAGTCCGCGGAGGCGGACATTGTTTGTGTAGACGCGGTTTCAACCGCCGTCTTATCTTCGTTTGTGTAGACGCGGTTTAAACCGCCGTCTCATCTAGAGAATATTATATTTTCTCCTTAACCCAAGTCCTAAAGGATTTCAGCAAAGCCATTTCCCCCATCGTTTGAGTGCGAGTCAAAAACCCAGCCATTTCCGCTACAGATACAAAGGGAAAAGCAATGCTAAAGTCGCGCTCAATATATTCTGTTTCTACCAACTGATAAAATTTCAAAATTCGCCCGTTATACAGCCAGAGTTCCGGGACACCAAGTGCTGAGTAAATAGCAAACTTATTAATTGAACTGTTGGTGATATCTATTTCAATTGCTAAGTCGGGCGGTGGGGCAGTTTCTAAATCCAGTTCTTGCCTGCCTCTGACTGCTGGTTCATTTTGGATATAATAGCAGTTATCTGGTTCTATGCCTTTTTTGGCATTTTTGAGTTTGAGAGTAGTTGAGCCAGCACTTTTAATTTCAATGTCGAGTTCTTCTGCTAAAGCAACAATAAAATTACCGAAATTGCTCTTGTAGTTCTCATGTTCAAATAGTGGAGCCATAATTTCGAGTTTACCCTCATCGTAAGCTATGCGATAACCTCGCTTATTGCCTATTTCTTTGAGCAACGTTTCAAAGGTTGACCAGCTAATGTTTTCTAGCAGTGTTCTCTGTTCGGCTAAACTTGAAGTAGTAGCAATCATCTCAAAATCTCCTTGAGTTGAGAAAACTCTAGTTTTATTGTACCGCAGGCAAGTATACTTCTGAAATGGCGCTCTTTTTTAACCGCAGATGCACGCGGATGAACAAAGGGCGATGTTATTTATTGGTATTAGAGTTAATTCGGAAATCGCTGTTGATTAAGATTGTGCTTAATTTGTTTTTTTTTGAGAATCAGGCCAGCGAGAGAAACCCAGCAGCTTACCGATTTTAGAGTTTTTCCAAAAGGCTTGCCGTTGGGCGTGGGTCATGATCGCATTTGTCCCCACTTTGATTTGCTCAGGGGTTAAGATGCGTGGGGACTCCCCATTGCTCTTCTTGTCTTCTACAGAAGGTTGCTGCGTTTTCTCTTGAGAATTTAAAGACATATCCGTCTTCTCCAGGGGCTAGGTTTGTTGCTCCGACATACTCCATCTCTATTATGTCCCTATAATAGTCAACGGCTGAACCCAGAGATGCTAGGAAGATTGGCGTGTCACTCTCACCACCTGAACAGCACCGAAGACCTACTTGTGTTGCATACCAGATTAGCCATTTCCCGATCGGTTCAACCAGGCGCTTCACTTGTATACTTGTGTTGATAGGGTTGGCTTCTAAATTCTCAATCTCTAGTGTCTCCGGCGATTCTGGATAGGGATACAGGATATATCTGATTAATCCCCAGACTTGCCCATCGCACTCTAATTTGATAATTTTCCCTTGGTCAAAGTCGGTATTTTGCCAAAAGTTTTGCCAGTTACAAGTCCAATTATTTGGCATATCCTCTGCTCTTGCAGGAGAAAGTACAGCGTCTTGAGAGCCAGCAGCTTGAGTCAAGACTTGCACCCGATAGGAACCGATATCTACCATTCTATCAATCCTCACACTCTTAACAGTGATAATACTGCTTTAGGGGGTGAGAAGGCGATCGATTTTAGGACATAAAACCCGCAAAAAATGGTCTCGTCCGCGTAGTTCAGATTTCAATCGCCAACCAACTTACTGTATAATCTAACTGAAAAAGTCGATCGTCTCTTTCAACGCTTTGACAAACACATCAATCTCCTCATAGGTATTGTAAAAATACAAACTCGCTCTGGCAGTAGATGAAATGTTCAAATAGCGGTGCAAAGGTTGCGTGCAGTGATGCCCGGAACGAATCGCGACCCCATCCTGATCCAACATGGTAGACAAGTCTTGAGGGTGAAGTTCTCCCGCTGTAAATGATGCTAGCGCGGCCCTACCTTCGCCGTTGCTGTCTGGTTGCGGGCCGTAAATTTTGATGGCTGGAATTTGTCGCAATTGTTAGAACAGATAAGCAGTCAAGTCGGCTTCGCAAGCGTGAATCTGAGCCATGCCAATGTTACTAAGATAGTCGATTGCTGCACCAAGGGCGATCGCCTCGCCGATTGCCGGAGTCCCCGCCTCAAACTTGTGCGGCAAATCAGCATAGGTAGAATATTCGAGAAACACATCAGCAATCATCTCGCCGCCGCCAAAAAACGGAGGCATTTCTCTGAGCAAATCCAGCTTACCGTACAGAAAACCGATACCAGTCGGAGCGCACATTTTATGACCGGAAGCAACCAGCCAATCGCAATCCATTGCTTGCACATCTATTATCATGTGCGGCACACTTTGGCAAGCATCAATTAAAACTTTTGCGCCGAAACTGTGGGCGATATCGCAGATTTCTTTGACTGGATTGATGCAGCCTAAAGTATTGGAAACGTGAACTATTGAAACTAGCTTAGTTTTATGGGAAACCAGCGTTTTAAACTGTTCTAAATCAAACTCGTTAGTATCGGTTAATTCAACAAATTTTAGCACTACACCAGTTTTTTGAGCAATCATTTGCCAGGGAACCAGATTGCTGTGGTGTTCCATTACTGACAGGATAATTTCATCTCCAGCTTGCAGATTGCTCAAACCCCAAGAATAAGCAACTAAATTAATTGCTTCGGTGGCGTTGCGAGTGTAAACAATTTCTTGCCGCGATGCCGCATTTATAAATGCCGCAACTTTATCTCTCGCACCTTCGTAAGCATCAGTCGCTTTAGCGCTGAGAGTGTGAGCGCCACGGTGCACATTGGCATTGTATTGTTCGTAGTAATCGCGCCAAGCATTGAGCACAGCTAAGGGTTTTTGAGATGTCGCTGCATTGTCTAAATAAATTAGCGGTTTCCCGTTGACTTTTTGTGTCAAAATTGGGAAGTCGCCACGAACTTTTGATGCTAGGGTTTTTTCTTGAATAAGTGTCATAATTTCCGAAGTTAGTATTGTTGTGAAACTTGCTTCTAGGGCGTATTGTTGAACCCGGAGATCCCCCCTAGCCCCCCTTAATAAGGGGGGGGACAAGAATATTCTCAAAGTCCCCCTTCTTAAGGGGGATTTAGGGGGATCTCCGGGTTTGATTGCAAAGGGAAGAAAACACCCCAGTCTGTGGCTAATTCCTTTATTCTTGCATAGCCACACAAGTAGAAAGCATTTTCGCCACCCCAATAATCGGCAACATATTGAGAATTTCCGCCGCAAAAGCATCAATCAGCAAATAGCGACTTCTTTCCAAATTCAAACCGCGACTTTGCAAGTAGAAGAGTTCATCATCTTCTAATTGGCTGACAGTTGCACCGTGGGAACATTTAACGTTATCCGCCACAATTTCTAACTGCGGTTTGGTATCTATGCGCGCCCTCGACGACAGCAACAAATTCCGGCTCAACTGTCCCGCGTCTGTCAATTGTGCGGCTTTGCGAACAAAAACTTTACCGTTAAATACGGCGCGGGCTTTGTTACCGACAATGCACTTGTGCAATTGCCGACTTGTGCCGTGGGGATGATTGAAATCAATTAAACTGTGAGTATCAGACAATTGTTCGCCAAAGGCTACGGTTAAGCCGTTTAGAGTTGTTTCGGTGCCTTCGCCGCCTTGAAATACTTCTAAATTGTGGCGCGATATTTTCCCGCCCAAGCTGATAGCATGACAAGTATAGCTGCTGTTGCGGGATTGCTCGATCGCACTTTTGCCAATATGAACAACATTCAAACCTTCGCGCTGAAGCCGAACATGATTCACCGTGGCGTTTTCACCGACAATAACATCCGTGACAGCATTCGTAAATGCAGCGATATTGCCGATAGTTGCGTAATCCTCAATCAGCGTGACTTTGCTGCCAGGCTCTGCTATAACCACACAGTGTGGCTGACACATAGTCGGAGATGCGCCTGGTGCGGTCAGGAACAGCAAGTGAATCGGAAGTGCGATCGACATATTGGCCGGTACGAACACGACCGAAGCATCCACCAAACCCGCGATATTCAGCGCTGTAAACACTTCAGTTTGCTGGCTGTGCTTGCTCAAAACATCGGTGATGCGCGATCGATATTTTTCGGGTACATTAGATAGATTACCTGCGTAAAATTCCGACGACTTCACCGTTGACAAATCCGGCGCATAAAAACCGTTGACAAATACCAATCTTAACGGTAAATCATCCCGATTCTTCACAGGCATAATGATATCAGCCAGCTTAACCGTTGACTGATAGCTTTGCGGTACATGAAAAGGAACTTGCAACACCGACGACAAATCAGTAAAGCGCCATTCCTCATCCTTCACC
>JAJAYT010000434.1 GCA_026786085.1 Microcoleus sp. CAN_BIN18
CTTACGGATCGAGAAGAACACTCGCCCGAATCAGAGTCTCTTGAGTCGCTCTTCATCTGAGCCCGATCGGCACGCAATCTTGTTTATTTGCGAAAATATTTCTACAGACTCTTGACAAATACCACAAATGACACTAAATCCTGGTGACCTAGCCCCTGTCTTCAGCCTGCCCGACGCTGCCGGCCAACTTGTCAGCCTCGCAGATTTTGGAGGGCGACGAGTTGTACTGTACTTTTATCCTCGGGATAACACCCCCGGCTGTACGAAAGAAGCTTGCGGCTTTCGCGACATTTACTCCGACTACGAGTCGCGCAATATTGTAGTGCTCGGCGTTAGCACTGACGACGCAAAATCTCACGCCAAGTTTGCAGCCAAATATCAACTGCCTTTTCCCTTGCTGTGCGACTCCAACGCCGAAGTCGCTACTGCCTACGGTTGTTACGGACTCAAAAAATTTATGGGCAAAGAATTTATGGGCATTACTCGATCGACCTTCGCGATCGCCCCTAATGGTACGATTGAGAGGATTTATCGGAAAATCAAACCAGAATATCACGCAGCCGAAATTTTAGCAGACTTGCCAGAACTCTCGACTGAGTCAGTAACTCAGGGAATCAACGCCACTGAGCTTGTAAGAGAAATCAAGCAAGCTGTACTGACCAGCCTAAGTCTTAACTGACTACGTTATTTAGGTCATGACACCCTGGGATGCGAAGCTAGTCCCTTGCTCTGTCGCTAGTAGTTAAACAGTCTTAAAGTCACTGAGACAGTGCTGCTAGCCTCACAAGCCTTTATAACATTGACCGACAAGCTAACTTTACCCCAGCAATGGGTGTTTGCTTGAGGACAACCATATCCTCGCTGGAGGGGCAACCATGCCCCTCTACCCCGCAAGGGGATTCAAGGCGATTGAAATCGCCGGATCGTTTTCCTCTCAGGACTAAAGTCTCGCTCGCTTCCCGCTTATCGAGCTTTTCTGTGAAAAATAGGGTCTAAAATTTTGCTCTCTCCACTCTGAGTGTCGGAAAGCAAGTATCCGTTTTTGGGCGGAGTCAAAAGTTGGTAGTTATGAGTTTGGAATTAATTTTTAATGTTTCCCTACTTTAATTTATAATCTCTGAACATTAATTTAATAATCTTTTTATTCCTGAATATTTAACCGGATGTACTCACTGTTACGAAATTCTCGAATCAAACTCTCTGTAGGGAACATCTTCTGGCGCGAAGTCGGTTTGGGCCCAAGTTTAGTATTTTTGCACGGTTCTTGGGACGACGGCAGTCAGTGGCTGCGGACGATCGAGCATTTGAGCCCCGACTTCCAATGCTTTGCACCGGATTTGCTGGGTTTTGGCGACTCGGAACGCCCGAATGTTCATTATTCGATCGACCTGGAAGTAGAATGTCTCGCCCAATACCTCGATACTTTGAACCTGCGACAGGTTTATTTAATCGGTGACTCTGTGGGTGGCTGGGTGGCCGCCAGCTACGCCATCAAATATCCCGATCGAGTTCAGGGTTTAGTGTTGTTGGCCCCAGAAGGTGTCAAGGTTGGGCATCGGCGGGCGCGATGGCAGACGGCTAGGTGGCTAATTGGTCAACCTCCGCTGGCTTTCTGGTTTTTGCGATCGATTTATCCAATTGCTAAGTTGCTGGGCTACCAAAACAAGATTGACGGACTGCTCAAGTTCAGACGGCAATTGATGCAGTCCCCAATTGCCATGCAGTTGCTGTTCAGCCGGCGGCGGGCTGAAATTACAGCAGAGTTAGTTGATGACAATTTGGCTTTGCTAAAAGTGCCTGTTTTGGTTTTGCAAGGTTCTGAAGATACCATCGCAGCTTCATCTCTGTGTCAATCCTATGCTGCTCTAATTCCTAATGCCGAACTGCAATTTGTTAGTCCGGGGGAAAGCAATTTGCCACAGGAAGTGCCGGATCTTGTTGCTAAGTATATTCGCGATTTTGCTAAGTAAATTGGTCATTGGTCATTGGTCAACAGTCAACAGTTAACAGTCATTGGTCAACAGTCAACAGTCAACAGTTAACTGTTAACTGTTAACAGTCAACAGTCAACAGTCAACAGTCAACAGACTAATTCCCCAAAAAATAGCATCTGGTGCCTCAATTACCGAGGCGGCTGTATCGGGAAAGGCTGAAGCGAGATATTGCAGTAGCAAAGTTCGATCGCCCCCAGTGACTGCAATTTTGCTATTAGGAAACAAACACCGCCAATCTTCAATAAAATCCCTAACTCCTGCCACCGTCGCATACACAACTCCGCTTTGAATTGCCCCAGCAGTATCTTTTGCCCAGCGGCACGGCAGACTTTCTGGTAAGCTTACTAATGGCAATCCAGCGGTTTTTTTCCCTAGGGACGACAACTGTAAACCCAAACCCGGTAAAATTGCGCCCCCAATTAAATACCTATTGACATCAGCCCCGGTAAATGTTAAAGCTGTCCCAGCATCTATAAGTAAAACTGGCCAACCAAATTTGTTGCCAGCACCCAGTAAAGCCAAAGCTCTGTCAATTCCGAGGGTAGGATAGATTCCCCCGATCGCCAACTGGTCTAAAGTAATAATTCGGACTTCAGGATAACTCTGCCAAATTGCTGTTTGCTGGGGAACTACTGATGCCAAAACTAGAGGTAGCGGCACTACAGAAAGTGTGTGAAGATTAGAAATAGCGGGAGTAGCAGGAAGACAAAGGAAATTGTGAGCAGATATTTGCTCGATCGACCTCATCACTGTTTCCACCAAAAATTCGGCTTTTTCTGCCTCACAGAGCCGGGAAACAGCATCAGCTTTCAGATGCTCTGTATCCCATGTTTTCTCCAGGGTTTTGCCTGCAAATAATCCCCAGTGCAGCCGCGAATTGCCGATCGCCAAAGCTATTTTCACCTGAGTTTTACCTGTCAATTCAGGTATAAAACTGTCGGTGCAAGCTGGCGGCTGAAAATTATCGGCAATTGAGTTTTCCATGTTGATCGATCGCGCGCAAACATTGAACTAAAGATAGATTCTAGATTAATTTTATTCGCTTAACATGGCGGTTAACTCTAATTGACATCTGACTAACTTCAATGGTGCGCGCCAAATTACTATGGTCGGCTACAGAACGCATAATTTATATTGATAAATATGTGTAAAGGAAATAATTGCTATCCTCATACTGAATCCTTTATAATGTATGAAGATTCCAATAGTCCTGGTAGCGACGATTTGGCTGACCATTTGGCTGACGATTTGGCTGACGATTTGGATGTTGACGGGGTAAGCTCAGGTATAAAAAACCAGACTAAATCAAGATACTGTAAAACTACTGAGTAAATATGTCTTTAAAAATACAAGAACACGAAAACCCCTGGCAGAAATTAACTTCGCGGTTGCCTGAATCAGGAAATTGGAGACAGGAAGAAGGTCTTTCGCTACCAGAAATAGATGCACAACAAGCCCTAATCGTGCAGATGGAGCAGCAAGTTCAGCTATCAAATTTGCTGAACCAAATTAACAACGAAATTCGCAGTACGCTTGATATAGAAGAAATTTTGACATCGGCTTGTAGATTGCTGGGACAAGCGCTACAATGCAGCCGCGTGAGCATTTTAGTCAAAGAATCCAATACAGAAAAAACGTTAGTCACGCGGGGAGAGTACAATGCGGGGGACTATCCGATCCAATTGGGCATGAAAGTACCGATTGCTGATAACCCACACTTAACCGCAGTCATATCTGGGCAAGAGTCACTAGCATTGACGAAGTTTCTGGATTTTCCCGGATTGAACGAACAAACCCGAAAAATTGCTTTATCTTTGGAAATTAAGTCAATGCTGGCAGTAGCTACTCGCTATCAAGGTGAAGTTAACGGTATCATTGGTTTGCATCAGTGCGATCGCGAACGGGAATGGACTGATTGGGAACGCCAACTTTTAGAAGGGGTAGCATCGCAATTGACGATCGCGATCAATCAAGCAAAACTCTACAGCGAAACGCGCCGTCAAGCCGAAAAAGAATCGCTGCTGCGGCTGATCGGCAACCAAATTCGCAGTACCCTGGATCTGGGAACTATCCTGCAAACAGCGGTGAGGGAAGTCCGCCAACTGTTGCAGTGCGATCGAGTAATTATGTACAAATTTGAAGATAACTGGCAGGGAAAAATAGTCGTGGAAGACATGACGGTTCCTTGGCCTTCAATTTTAGGAGAGATGGGGGCTGATAAGTGTTTCAGGGGAGATTACGCCGATCTTTACCAGCAAGGGCGAGTCAGAGCAATCAACGATATTTTCAATGCTGGCTTAGAGCCTTGTCACGTTGATTTCTTAGATAGTTTGCAGGTAAAAGCTAATCTGATCGTACCGATTGTGACATCCAGAAGCGAAGAAAATTCACCCGAAATAGACGGAAGTTGTAATTTCAAATTTCCCGGTAGACTGTGGGGTTTGCTAATTGCTCACGAGTGCCATGATACCCGGAATTGGGAGCAGCAAGAAACGGAGTTGCTGTCGCAGTTAGCCGACCAAATGGCGATCGCCATTCAGCAAGCAGAACTTTACAGCAAAGTCCGAGAAGCAGCGATCAAATCTCAAGCCCAAACCCAGCAATTGCAAGCAGCGATGCAAGAATTGCGATCGACACAGCAGCAATTGATTCAAACCGAAAAAATGTCGGGTTTGGGGCAAATGGTAGCGGGAATTGCTCACGAAATTAATAACGCCAACAATTTCATCCACGCTAACTTGTTTCACGCTCAAGAATATTTTAAAGTCTTGAACGAAGCCCTCGAACTCGCAGGAAATGCCTGCCCGGAAGCAGCGCAAGCAATTGTCAAAATCAATGAAGAACTAGAACTAGATTACATTCGAGAAGACTTTGGCAAGCTGCTAAATTCAATGCGCGAAGGCAGCAGTAGGATTCGATCCATCGTCACGACGCTGCGAAGTTTTTCTCGCTTAGACGAGGCGGAATTTAAAGCTGTCGATTTGCATGAAGGTTTAGAAAGCAGTTTCTTGATGCTGCAAAACAAGCTCGAAACAAATATCATAATTGATAAACAATACGGAAACTTGCCACTAATAAAATGTCATGCTGGTCAAATAAACCAAGTATTTTATAATTTGATTGACAATGCTTTAGATGCGATTAATTCAGCGGAAAAACCGGGGGAATTAACAATCCGAAGTTGGCAAAGCGAGCCAAACTGGGTAACAATCTCTGTCCGCGATACAGGAACAGGCATTCCTACGGAAATTCAAGACAAGATTTTCGATCCATTTTTTACGACTAAACCCGTGGGAAGTGGTACTGGTTTGGGACTTTCAGTTTGCTATCAAGTAATTGTCCAAGCTCACGGCGGCCGGATTAAGTGTATTAGTCAAGTTGGTGAAGGAACGGAGTTGATTGTCGAATTGCCACTGACATAGCACTTTTCTGGTAAGTAAAGTAGATAGAAAGCCCGATAGTACAGAGAAACCGGGTTTATTGAACAGAATTATTTTCTCTTGCGAAAACTGTAAAGAAACCCGGTTTCTGTGGCAAACAAAGTTTTAAGTGTCGAGATTGTGCCAGACAATTTGTTATTTCTCCCAGACATCAGTCGATTTCGGAATAAACAACAAAGTTGATAGATAGACTTTTATTATAAAAGATATCGGGTGCATCTCAATAAGTGCAAATATATTCGTAGGCGCGAAGCATTCCGGCAGTAAATCTCTGGTTCTCACTAATAAATCTTCTGCCGGAATGCTTCGCCCTTGCACTCGTTGAGGTGCACCCGCCGTTTCCTTACTCACAGTTAACAGTCAATAGTCAATAATGATTCCGGTACAGCCGGAATTAATATGATACATAATTGTTAAATATTGAATGTGATTTAATTCACAAATTTTGCTGTTTAGTGTCACAATTTTTTGTTGTTTGCTGTCACAACTTTTCAGGCAATATACCGAGAAAATAGTTAAATACGATCGCCCTCTGTTACCGCAGAAACGTCCGATCGCCCGATCGTCGAATTGAGAGTCAATCTCTATGGAAACTCCTGTCAACCTGATTCCATTTGCTTTGGGCGAGCTGTTTGCCGAAGTGAATCATACGGGCTATATTACTTTAGCCGATCGCTACGGTTTGCTGGCTGCTATTTTTGACGAAACTTTGACTGAGGAAGATAAACGCTCGATCGATCGCCTCCTGCGCTCCGTGTGCCGGGGTAGGATAAAATTAGTTAACGAACTTTCTATGGTCAGGTAAGTGCCGATAATTTTCCTGAGTGGTAAGTTTAAGCATCTCAATAATCAAAAAAAAGTTCTAATTGTCTCATAATTGGAACTTTGATAGAGGAAACTCTTTTTAATTTTTTATAATGTTGGGAATGAGGACTAAAGTCCTCGGATTTATGAGGAATTTAGTCCTCACTACAAACAAGTTTTATTGTTGTTTGACGCGCGATTTATAGGAGTATGGTGCGCACCGCGCACCTCACGTCTAATAGTTTTGCTTAAGTTCCAACCAGTCTAACTTGTTTTGTCTCTTCGTGTGGCGTTATTCGTCTTGGGTAAAGTAGCGATCGAGAAAATTCAAAGCATAGTTGCGAAGTTCGTAATACTCATGAGATTCTCGCAACTCCTGGCGATCGCGCGGATGGGCAAACGGTACTGCCAAAATCTCGCCGATTGTCGCCGCCGGGCCGTTTGTCATCAACACAATGCGATCGGACATATAGATAGCTTCGTCCACATCGTGAGTAATCATCATTGCAGCTTGTCTGTGCTTTTCCCAGATATCCAGCACCTGTTTCTGCAACTTGCCGCGAGTCAGAGCATCCAAAGCTCCAAACGGTTCGTCCATTAACAACATTTTCGGGCGAATTGCCAGAGCTCGCGCAATCCCAACTCGCTGTTTCATGCCCCCTGAAATTTGATCGGGATATTTATCGGCTGCTGCTGTTAAGTTTACCATTGCTAGGTGTTCGTTGACAAGGCTAATCTTCTCGGCGCGGTTGAGATTTTGCAAAACTTCATCAACTGCTAGCCGAATATTTTCCCGCACCGTCAGCCAAGGTAGCAATCCGTAGTGCTGGAATACCATCATGCGATCGGCTCCCGGTTTGCGAATTTCTTTGCCTTGTAGTGTCACTATTCCCTTGCTTTGTTGCTCCAAACCTGCCACTATTTTCAGTAGCGTTGACTTGCCACAACCGGAGTGACCGATTACCGAAATAAATTCATTTTCTCCAATACTTAAGTTTATATTGTCTAGAACGCTAAACTCGCTGCCGTTAGCATTTTTATACGACTTGAACAAGTTTTCAATTTCCAGAAAATTGGATTTGCTGTTAATTTTGTCGTTAGCTTCGGTAGATGTAGAAGTAAATTGAGTCACGGTGTTCTCCTGAAACTTAGTAAAATGTTAATGAGATTTTTTTTTGGTTAGGTAAGTGGTAAAGTGCGCAGTTCGCACCATACAATAACTTTATCCAACACTGTAGAAACTAAGACTGGAAAAAAGATTGAGGGCGGTTTGCCCTAATTTCAAAACTATTCAAATAACCTACCGGATCGCTTGGATCAAATGCTTTTTTGTCAATAAAAACTTCCGCAGGTTCTACTTTGTAGTTTTCCTGGGGACAATCGATCGCCATTTCGGCAACAATCTTGCGATATAGGTCGGTTCTCCAAGCTTTTTTAGCTAATTCATCGGCATTTTTTGGTACCTCCTTAATCTGTCCCCAACGGGCGGCTTGAGTCATTAACCAAATACTATGAGACTGCCACAGAAATGTTGAATGATTTCCCGGTATTTGGGGCAAATTCTTAGGAATGTCATAGAAAATAGTTGTATCTTCTGATATTATAGTGCGGTCTTTTTCGTCAAACCCACCATAATTATATTCTCCCACTATTCCCGGCCGCGTAAATTTGTCGATCGCGCCTTTTTTCGGTTTTGCGCCCGTAAACGACCTCTCAGTAAGCAACAGCGCTATTTCGCTGCGATTTTCCGGCTTGCTACAATACTGACAAGCTTCCACCATTGCCTTCACCAGCGAGTAATAAGTCTTCGGGTTTTCGTCAATGAATGATTGCATGACTGCCAAAACGCGATCGGGATGTCCCAACCAAACTTCCTTGCCTTGCGCGAAGGTAAAACCCACTCCCAAATTGCCTGTAATTGCCCGCGTATTCCAAGGTTCGGCTACCATGTAAGCTTGCATCGCCCCAATTCTAATATTAGTTACCATCTGTGGCGGCGGCACAATAATTACCCGAAACTCTTTCAACGGATCTACACCCGCAGCCGCCGATACATAGCGGACAAAGTATTCGTAAATCGAAGAACTCAAAACCACAGCCCAAACCTTGTTTTCCGGCGGCTGACTCTCAAAAAAACCTCGAAATTGTTTGCCAAATTCTTCTAAATTGCCGTTATATTCGTGCCACGGGCGCAAACCGAAATCCCACATTGCTTTGCTCATCGTCATGGCGTTGCCGTGGCGGTGAATTGTCATGGCCGCGCACATAGGTGCGTGACGCGCTCCTTCGGCACCAATGCGGGCGTTTGTGACTGCGCCGGATACGACTGGGGAGGCATCGAGGCGGCCGAAGATCAGGCCGTCGCGAGAGGTTCCCCAGCTTGCTTCGCGGTTGAGTTTGACGTTTAAGCCGTATTTGCGGAAAAATCCTTTTTTCCAGGCGATCGCAAATGGTGCACAATCGTTAACGGGGACGTATCCTATGGTTAAATTTGGTTTCTCTAAGGTTGCTGAATCGACGACCGGCTTGACTGCTTCGGCTTCTTCTGTGAGTCCTTTTGCCGATCGATCCGCGCTAATTCCACAACCAGATAAAGCCATTCCCGCCGCCGCCCCCATTCCTTGCAAAAACTCTCGGCGGTTCCATCCATTTGAAAATTTATCGTTCATATTTAATTTTAAATCCCTAATCATTAACTATCCGCTGTCTTTTTTCCGAGTCCAAGGCTTACGCATTGAGCCCAAAGAAACCGGGTTTTTTACCAAATTTACGGGTAAGTGCCAAGTATTGTTTGTAAAAAACCCGGTTTCTGACTCTAATGACCAATGACTGATGACTAATGACTCTTGACTGGTCGATGCGTTACTAATTCTTGAATCTTGTCAACTGCCGCGTCGAGTAACAAACCAGTTAAGCCAATTACAAACACCGCTAAAAATACCGAACTTAGATTCAAACGACTCCATTCATCCCACACAAAAAAGCCAATTCCCACACCGCCTGTCAGCATTTCCACCGCCACAATCACCAACCAAGCAATCCCCAAACTAATCCGTAAACCTGTAAAAATGTAGGGCAAACTCGCAGGCAAAATTATTTTTGTAATCCGCCTCCATTGCGACATTTCCAACACTCGCGCCACATCCAAATAATCATTAGAAACGCTAGAGACTCCCAGGGCTGTGTTGATAATTGTCGGCCACAAAGACGTGATAAATATGACAAAGATTGCCGACGGATCTGCTAAATTAAAAATTGATAAAGCTATGGGTAGCCAAGCCAGCGGCGACACCGGTTTGAAGATTTGAATCACCGGATTGAGCATCATCATTGCTGGTTTCGACATCCCAATCAGAAATCCCACGGGAATCGCCACAACTGCACCCAGCGAAAATCCTAGCAACACCCGTCGCAAACTCGCTAGCAGCAGCCAGCCAATGCCTAAATCTCCTGGCCCGCGCTGATAAAATGGATGCAATATGTAATCTAAATTAGCGATTAATGCTTGATATGGAGTGGGAATCAAATCGCTTTTGAAGCTGGCAATGATCCACCACAGGCCAATAATTCCCAAAAAACCAGCCGCAGGGAACAAAACAGCATCTCGGATTACAGCGGGTTTTACCCGCTTCCATGCTGCAACTCCGGCAATTGCGATCGCAGATATATTAAGCTGTATTAACATTTTAATCTCCTTCAGAGTCAGGGCAGGTACAAGAATCTTGAACAATACCAACCTGAGACACTGATGAAGTCAAACTATCTATGTGAAGACAAGTTGACTCTTCAGTCTCTTCTCAATGCCGACGAAGTTAGCTGACGGGCTAGGACTGAGAGATGTCCTTCTCTATAGATTTCCAAATCAAAAATTACATTCAAATTTGGCAATTTTTAACTTTGGCTTGTTAAATCTGTGGAGATTCGCCCCGAAAATTGGTTCCTCCGCTCCAGCGACACGCTTTGTCCGATCGCGCAACACTGGATTAGGCTTGACTTTTTTAGTCAATTTCACCTACATTATCACAAGCCTCTAATCTTGTCAAGATGTCTTTAAAAGTATATATTGGCGATCGCGCTAAAGCTGAAAACTTGAGCAACAAAACTAATAACTGCTGACTAATGACTAATGACTAATGACTAATGACTTCTTCAAATCAAAAACCGAATAGTTACATAAACAGCAGCCGCCACCAATTGCAACGCCATCACAGGAAACCCGTAACGCAGAAAAGTTTGAAAAGAAATCCGGCGTCCGTGCAGTTCAGAAACTCCCGCCGCCACTATATTAGAAGAAGCTCCTACCAAAGTGCCATTTCCGCCTAAAGTTGCTCCGTACATCATCGCATAAAATAGCGGCAGCACAGCAGGTGGAAACTGCCCTGCAAAATCTGGATTCAGCACCTCTGCCGGTGCGAGTCCGACATTCACAACATACTGTTTTAACAGCGGTACCATCGCGACTACCAGCGGAATATTTGGCACTACACTCGACATCAAACCCACGAAAAATAACAAACCTAAAGAACCAAGAAAAATATTTTTCCCTAAAATAACTGCTAAAATTCCCGACATACCGCCGATTACTCCGGTTTTTTCCAAGCCGCCAATTAGGACAAATATCGACATAAAAAATAACAGCGTGCTCCAATCTAAATCCCGCAAAATATTGTTAACTGAATCAATTTTTGAATGGTGAGCCAACAGCATTGCTAAAGCAGCCCCTAACAAAGCAACCGCTGCCGGTGAAATTGGTATGGGCAGAGACTCTCCTACTACAAAAAATGTCAGCACGAAAGCTATAATTAAGCCACCCACTGCTAAGACTCGCGGGTGATTAATTGTTGGGTGCGGCAAATGTTCCAAATCATCTAATTCTTTGTGCCAAATTTCGCGGAACAGCCAAGGCAAAATTACTAATATCACTCCTACGGCGATCGCCCCACCCAAACTTAACTTTACCAGGTAATCAGCAAAACTCATGTTAATCGCATCGCCGACAATGAATGTCGCCGGATCTCCCACGATTGTCAGCAGTCCCGAACTGTTAGCTACAAATACCATTAAAATCAGCAACGGCACAAAATCTACACCGATTTCTTGCGCCATTGGCGGAATTAACGGTGCTAGCAACATGACTGTTGTGGCATTGGGTAAAACTGCACAAATAGGCGTCGTAATTGCGACAATTCCCAGCAAGAGATTTTTGCCTTTACCTTTAGCCAACAACACCATTTTAGTTGCCAAATAATCGAATACTTTGGTCGGCTCAAAGGCCCTCACCATGACCATGACTCCGAAAAATAAGCCCAGCGTTCCGTGACTGCGACCGATATATTCGATCGCATCCTTTAACGTCATCACATGAGTAAACACCAGAATCAGCGCTCCCAGGAATGCCGCAATTGTGAGGTGTATCCATTCTGTAATTATTAAGAAAACTACACCGATAAATGTTGCCACAGCGATCGCAGCTTGCACGTTTTCCATTGAGTCCCCTGACAAAATTAAAACTTAAAAATTCCCAACTCTCGGTTTGAGGGATTATACTACTTTATGGCTATTATGTCAATAACTTTAAGTGCTATTTTTGGCACTAACAAGCTGGGATCTAGTCATCAATAGAGATCCGGCCTAGGGGGAAAAATTACATCAAAACTACTTCTTTTGGCAGGGTGGCGATCGCCCGAAGTTTGGTATGGCGATCGGGCGATCGCTCGACTACAATGAAGCATGGGCAACATCTGCCAAACTTCACCCCCACGCAGACATCATGGATTATAGCCAAGTGCTCGCCGACAAAACCGATACTATCGTCAAAAACTGGATTGCAGCAGTACGTCAGGACAGAAAAATTGAAAGTGCTGACGCGTTACCGCACTCAACAATAAAGAATCACATACCTCACCTGTTGGCGGCGATGGCAACTGTGCTTTCCCAATATCGCAACAGCGACATAAAAGTAATAATTGAAGCCAGTTTAGATCACGGATTTCTCAGGGCAGAACAAGGCTACGACGCATCAGAAGTAGCCCGAGAATACCACTTATTACGTCAAGTAATATTCTCCCACTTAGAAGCAGAATTGCTAGCAGGAACCACCGCAGAAGTATTCAAAGCTTTTCGCCTCATTGATGCCGTAATAGACGAAGCAATTGCCCAGTGTTTCAATAGTTACGTCGCTCAGAAGCTTCGGGAACTCCAACAAATTCAAAGTCAGTTACAACTCACAAATCAAGAACTCAATCGTCTCGTCAGCGTCAACCAAGAAAACCTCTCCTATTTAGCTCACGAACTCAAAACACCTCTCAACTCAATCATCGGTTATTCAGAGCTATTTTTGCGAAAAGGAAAGGCGCAAGCAGAAATCAAAGATACCCTCCCCGGCATCGAACACATCGAGCGAGTATTGCGTAACGGCAGACAGTTGCTACGCCTGATTAACGACGCACTAGAACTTTCTCGCGCCGATGCCGGCAAAATTAAACTTAACCTGCGGCCAACTAATGTACAATCTCTAATTAACACCGTAGTAGAAATGATGCAGCCAATTGCTGATGCTAAAGGATTAAAGCTCGCTGTTACCAGCGACTGTGCCCCAAAACAAGTAATCGCAGACTCTGGGCGGTTGCAACAAATTGTGACCAACCTCCTGAGCAATGCCATTCGCTATACAGAATCTGGTAGCATTGAATTAAGTTGCCACCAGGCTGGAGAAGCAAATTGGGCGATCGCAATTACAGATACTGGCATTGGCATCGCCCCCGCAGATACCAACCGCATCTTTGACCCCTTCTTTCAAGCCGGAGAAGCTGGCAAACAGCACTTTTCCCCCGACAGCACCGGCCTGGGATTAGCCATAGTATCGCGGCTCGTTACACTCCTGCAAGGCAAAATCGAGCTAAAATCAGCAATCGGAGTCGGCTCAACTTTTACCGTGATTCTGCCCCTAGAAGTCAAAATCCTTCAAGAAGTAAGCTAAACATTAAGTTCAATTTTTTACAGCCCAAAATCCTATGCCCGCAGCCAACCTTAGCCCTTCCACCACAGCCTTTCCCCTCACCGCCGTAGTCGGGCAAGAAGCCATCAAATTAGCCCTACTATTAGCAGCAGTCGATCCCGGATTGGGAGGAGTTGCGATCGCAGGCCGCCGCGGCACAGCAAAATCAGTAATGGCCCGCGCCTTGCATTCCCTACTCCCACCAATTGAAATTGTCAAAGACTCTTTCTGCAACGCCGAACCTGATGAAATTCTTGTAGAAAATGCCTCTTCTTTATTAGAAGAAAGCGAGCAAGAGTTAGCAGAAGAAAGCGGGCAAGATGCCCACACCACCGATACTAATTCCCCAAATACTGAAATAATTCCCACACCATTCATTCAAATTCCCTTGGGTGTCACCGAAGACAGACTCTTAGGTTCCGTCGATGTCGAACAATCAGTAAGATTCGGTCAAACTGTATTTCAAGCAGGACTCTTAGCCCAAGCAAATCGAGGCGTACTTTACGTAGACGAAATCAACCTCCTCGATGACAATATTTCCAACCAATTACTCACAGTATTAACCGAAGGTCGCAACCAAATAGAGCGCGAAGGAATTAGCTTCCAACACCCTTGCAAACCTCTATTCATCGCCACCTACAACCCCGAAGAAGGGCCGTTGAGAGAACATTTGCTCGATCGCATCGCGATCGTCCTTTCCGCCGACGCAGCACTCGAACTAGAAGAAAGAGTCTATGCAGTAGAACAAGCTTTATCCTACTCCAGCTCCCCCCAAGAATTCCTCAACCAATACGCCGAAGACACCGACAACCTCAAAACCCAAATCATCCTCGCCAGAGAATGGCTCAAAGATGTCACCATCAGCCGCGAACAAATTGCCTACCTAGTCGAAGAAGCTATCCGTGGCGTAGTTCAGGGACACCGCGCCGAAATATTCGCAGTCCGCGTCGCCAAAGCCTGCGCCGCCATTGAGGGACGCACAGCAGTTAACGCCGAAGATTTGCGCCGCGCCGTAGAATTAGTCATCGTACCCCGCGCCACCGTCATCCAAACTCCCCCAGACGAAAACTCACCTCCTCCTCCCCCGCCACCACCGCCACAAAAGCAGCAGTCAGAACAAGAACAAGACGAACCAGAAAACCAAGAAGACGAAGACAACCAAGAGGATGAAGACAATCCCGAACCTGAAGAAGAACCAGAAAAAGATACCATTCCCGAAGAATTTCTGTTCGACCCCGAAGGCGTAATTCTCGACCCCGACGTGCTATTCTTCGCCCAACAATCCACCAACCGCCAAGGCAAATCGGGCAGCAGAACCACCATTTTCTCCGAAGATAGAGGCCGTTACGTCAAGCCAATGTTGCCCAAAGGCCCCGTCCGCCGCATCGCCGTTGACGCGACTCTCCGCGCCGCCGCACCCTACCAAAAAGCCCGCCGCCAAAAGAATGAAGACCAGGAACCCACGGCGAGTTCCAGCCCAAATCGAGAAAAGCGCGTATTTGTGGAACAGGGAGACATTCGGGCGAAGCGCTTGGCCAGAAAAGCTGGCGCTTTAGTCGTATTTGTGGTGGATGCTTCCGGTTCGATGGCTCTCAATCGGATGCAGTCGGCAAAAGGTGCAGTGATGCAGCTACTGACGGAAGCTTATCAAAGTCGTGACCAAGTTGCGCTGATTCCCTTTCGCGGAGAACAAGCAGAAGTGCTGTTACCACCCACTCGCTCGATAGCCTTGGCCCGTAAGCGTTTGGAAACCTTGCCCTGCGGCGGTGGTTCGCCCCTCGCCCACGGTTTGACGCAAGCGGTGCGCGTGGGAGTTAACGCGCGGCAGTCTGGAGATATTGGTCAAGTGGCGATTGTTGCGATTACTGACGGACGCGGTAATATTCCTTTGGCTCGTTCTTTGGGCGAACCGATTTTAGATGGCGAAAAGCCGGATATTAAGAAGGAATTGTTGGAAATTGCTGCCAAAATTCGCGGTTTGGGAATGCAGTTGTTGGTGATTGATACTGAGAGCAAGTTTATTTCGACTGGCTTTGCTAAGGAGTTGGCTAAGACTTCTGGTGGGAAATACTATCATTTGCCGAAGGCTTCTGAACAGTCGATCGCAGCTATGACTAAAAATGCTCTGCGCGACGCGATCGGCTAAAATTCTTAAATAGAGATTTCATCCCCATTTTTGAGGCCACAGGCATCTTGCCTGTGTCCTGGATTGTGGCACAGGCAAGATGCCTGTGTCCCCTCTGCCGTTAACAATCAAAAACTCGGATTTTTGCCGAAACTCTAATTTTTAACTCTCGCTCTCCGGCGAGTCACCACCAGTGCACCCGCAACTAAACCCAACCCCCCCAGCATTGAAGGCTCAGGAATTTTTACCGGCAGAGCCACCCGGTTTACCGTTCCCGGGCTGGGGCTTGGAAAAATGATACCTTGGGGGGATTGACCTGTCTGAGTCAGCAGCAACTTTTCTGAACCCTGCGATGGAGCAGCAGTAGAAACGCCTCGGACATTAGCTGCAACGGCAGCTTGGCCCCCGGAAATAACGGCGGTTGCAGCCAAGAAAATTCCGGCTGCTGATGGGGAAAATTTGCGAGCAAAAAAGGTGGGCATTAGAGATTACCTGTTTAGCATTTTGTCGATCGATTTAAATACTTTCACGATTAATTTTCTTGAGATACCTTGTCTAGAACACTCTTGCAACCAACCCAACCGCTAAAAAAATTAAGATTTATTTTATATTTGAGATGATTCAGATTTCCGGGCTGTAGTTTCAACTAAGTCACCAATCAAAAACCTAAAATCAACTGGAGTCCCTGACTCAATCATAAACTCCTCAATCCCAAATCGTAAATCCCAAATTCCAAATCCCAAATTCCAAATTGATTAACCTCAGCTATGTATTTGCGATGCGATCGACTTTTCGCTTGCCCATCATCGCCAATAGCATCGGTACTTTAACCTCAATTATAGCTCTAAGACGATCGACAACCGTGTCAGAGATCGTCCCCAGACAACGAAGACACGGCACAGACTTACTTGTACGCCGTCGATTATAAACAATCATTCCCTGCTTGGAAGTGATCTCACCCCCATTCTTGATCAAATCTTTAAACTAGGCCAGGTTTTGCAAACAAAGTGTAAAGCTGTCAAAATAGAGATATCAACTCTCAGCCAAAATTAGGTAAAATCCTCGTGAGTAACACCAGCAACTTCCGCGAAGCCGTGCGCGAGGCCAAAAACCACGCACTGGTAGGCCCCAACGTCATCGCCAACGCCCTGCCCTTCGTGGGCGGCGGACTTGTCTTAACCGCTGTCGGCGCCTACGGTGGCCTCGGAGTCATCCGCAACTATCCCGGAATCTTCTTTCCCACGTTTATTGGCGCGATCGTCCTACAATTAATTCTGTTCTTTGTCGTTCGCGGTGTCGCCGAAAAAGGTAACAATAGTACCGCCTTACCCCTCCTAGTCACCTACAGCCTGCTTACCGGCTACACCCTCAGCGGATTGGTGTCTGTAGCACTCAGAAACGAAGGAGTCGGCATTGCTGGCATCGGTTTTGCAGCCCTCGGATGTGGCATTACCTTCATCGCCGCCCGCCAAATAGGCTCCAACTTGTCGGAAGAAGACGGCATGGCCATCACCAAAACCATCAGTTTAGGCGTCATTGCTTTGTTAGTCGTCGTTGGCGGTCAATTTCTACTCTCTCTATTTGGAGTCTACACCCCAACCTGGTTGGAAATTGGCATTTCCGGCATCGGCGTGTTTATATTTGCCGGCGCTGCGATTGTAGACTTTTACATTCTGCCTCGCAGCTACCGCGACGACCAATATTTGCCCGCCGCTTTGTCGATGTACTTGACTTACATCAACTTGTTCATCTTTATTCTGCGCCTGATGATTGCTCTCAACGGCCGCGATTAATCATTGAAAGTTTAGCTTAAAAAAAGCCGCAGCTCGATCGACATCCGGCTGCGGTTTTTTATTGCCTTGACAATTCCCGCTCAAATCTGCCTTCATCCGCGTTCATCCCCGTTCATCTGCCGTCATCTGCGGTCAAAAAATCTTTCTTAGTATTTATACAACAACAAGTCAGCAGCAAGCTAAGATTAAGATCGCCACCCACAACTAGGAAAAGTAACAGTGGAAGTTCTAGACATCAAGCACAACATCCAAACATTGTCCGATCGACTGGGTACAACCCAGGACTATCTTTGACATCCCCGCACTCACAGCCAAAATCCAAGACTTAGAGCAAATCTGCGCCCAACCAGCATTTTGGGATGACCAAGATCGAGCTCAAGAAACCCTCCAAGAACTGAATGACTTCAAATCTCATTTAGACCAATACCACGGCTGGCAGACTAGCTTAGAAGACGCTAGAGCTATTTTAGAACTGCTGGAGTTAGACGCAGACGAGTCCCTATTCCAAGAAGCCTCATCGAGTCTTTCCCAATTAACCCGCGAACTCGACCAGTGGGAACTGCAACAATTACTATCGGGGCCCTACGATGAAGGAGGCGCAGTTTTGACAATTAACGCCGGGGCGGGCGGTACAGATGCTCAAGATTGGGCCGAAATGCTGTTGCGGATGTACACCCGCTGGGGCGAAAGTCAAGGTTACAAAGTACATTTAACCGAGATTTCTGAGGGAGAGGAAGCAGGTGTTAAATCTGTGTCTTTGGAAATTGTCGGCCGCTACGCTTACGGCTACATGAGGTCGGAAAAGGGCACTCACCGTTTGGTGAGAATTTCGCCTTTTAACGCCAATGACAAGCGTCAAACCAGTTTTGCAGGCGTGGAAGTGATGCCTGTACTCGATCGATCCGTTAAGCTGGATATTCCAGAAAAAGATTTGGAAGTCACGACTTCCCGCGCAGGCGGCAAGGGCGGACAAAACGTTAACAAGGTAGAAACGGCTGTCCGCATCGTTCACCTTCCTACAGGTTTGGCTGTCCGCTGTACCGAAGAACGCAGTCAGTTACAAAATAAGGAAAAAGCTCTCGCACTGCTGAAAGCGCGCCTGTTGGTGATTGCGAAGGAACAGCGGGCTTCGGAAATTGCCGAAATTCGCGGCGAAATGGTAGAGGCGGCTTGGGGCAACCAAATTCGGAATTACGTGTTTCACCCCTATCAAATGGTCAAGGATTTGCGGACTGGAGTGGAAACCACCGCCATCCTAGATGTGATGAATGGCGAATTAGAACCGTTTATTCAAGCTTATCTGCGACAGGAAAATCAGTTGATAGCCCAAACAGAGTAACCGCTACCCGCAATCAAACAGGTTTGTAGTGAGGACTTCAGTCCGCAAGAAAGAAGGACTGAAGTCCTCACTACGAACCAAATTTCTGGTATAATTTTGAGGTTTTGGTTGATCGCCCGACATCCAACAGGTCGCGCCACCAAAACCTTGATATGATAAAACTTGATCTAACAAACACTAAGGAGAAATAATGACCCAAGTTGTAATCGGCGAAAATGAAGGGATTGAGTCAGCCCTACGACGGTTTAAGCGACAAGTTTCCAAAGCGGGAATTTTTCCCGACATGAGAAAGCACCGCCACTTTGAAACCCCCCTCGAAAAGCAGAAGCGCAAAGCTATTGCCAGAAGGACTAAGAGACGCTTCCACCGCAACAACAAACCCTAGAATTAGCACTAAATTGATTCGGCACATATAATGCCTTGCGATTCTAGTACCGCAGCGACTCGGAGAATCACCGCTTCGCTGTAGGGAGCACCGATAATTTGTACTCCCAAGGGCAAAGCGCCGGGCCGCTGTACGGGCACGCAAAGAACGGGTAAGCCTATAAATGATAGGGGTTGAGTGAACAGTCCCAGATTGGGACGCACTAATATTTCTTGTCCGGCGATGACCATTTTCTCGACACCAATTTCAGGAGCCGCGATCGGGGTTGCGGGTGCGAGAATGATATCTGTATGTTGGAATATGGCGCGAATTCGATCGCGATACCACTGTCTAAATCTCTGCGCTTGCACGTACCATGTCGCAGGAATCAGGGTTCCAGCAAAAAAACGATCGCGCGTGGCGGGATCAAAGTCTTGAGGGCGCGATCGCAAATTCTCCAAATGCAAGTTTCCCCCCTCGCAAGCGGTTATTATAAATGCCGCCGCCCTCGCGCGATCGGATTCCGGTATGCTGACAGTTGCAAGCCCCCCGATTTTTGGGGGGTTTATTGTTGCTTTTCCTGGCTCCATACCACATTTTGTGAAATCTGTCAAGGCCCTGGCAACTATTTCTACAGCCGCCATTGCTTCCGGTTCGGCCCCTGTGGCGAAATACCCATCAGCAACCGCAATTCGCAATCCTTCAATTCCTATATCTAATTGCGGCGAACAAAGTTCCGGCGGGCGTTGAGTGCAAACTGGATCGCGATCGTCCGGGCCTTGTAGGATATCATACAGCAGCGCCATGTCTCGGAGCGATCGCCCAAACGGCCCCACACAATCCAAACTACTCGAAAATAAATAAGCGCCGGCCCTTGATAAACGGCCGTAAGTAGGCTTAAACCCAAACACACCGCACAAAGCAGCGGGCACGCGGATGGAACCGTTAGTATCAGAACCGAGGGTGATGGGTACTAAACCGGCGGCGACTGCTGCTGCGGAGCCCCCACTGGAACCGCCGGCGATGCGCGCAGTATCGCGGGGATTGCGAGTCGGGCCATAGTGGCTGTTTTCCGTGACGAAACCGTAGGCGTACTCATCCATGTTCAGCGTACCTAGAAGGATTGCACCAGCGTGTCTGAGTCGGGCGACTGCCGCCGCGTCCTGGGTAGCGGGAGGGTTGTCAGCGTTGATTTTTGACCCGGCTAGGGTGGTAATTCCGCTGACATCGAACAAATTTTTGACTGCGAAGGGACCGCCTGCTAAGGGGCCTGGGTTTTCGTTACGTGCGATCGCATTATCTATCATTTCGGCGGCTGCGATCGCGCTTTCTGCGGTGATGGCTGTAAAGCAATTGAGTGTTTTATCTCGATCGGCAATTCGTTCTAAAGCGGCGGTAACAACTGCTGTCGCTGTAATTTTACCACTTTTAACCGCCGATGCTGTGGCGACTGCATCCGCTCCTGCTAAAAATTGGGCTTCATCTGCGTTCATCTGTGTTCATCTGCCTACATCTGCGGTTAAAAATCAAGGTTCAAACACTGGTGCAGCTTCGATTTCTGGGGGTAAGGGGAATTCAGTAACGAGTCGGGCGATCGCAGCTATCCTCTGGAAGTTTACCACAACCCCGGGTCGATGTTCTGGGTCTAAGGGTAAGTTTATCAGTTCGGATGTGCGATCGACATATTCTTCTATATTTATCATTTATTTTTCGTTGTTAGTATGGGAGTGCGATCGATTATTGCATTGTAATCGCGATCGGGTCGTCAGTTGTTATTGCTCAGTTTTTTGTATTCCTCTGATTTCCTGATATCATCTAAAGGAGATTTTGGCTCTAGTGGTTCATCAGGACAAAACTTTATAGATGTCTGGATTTTCTTAGAACTTATATTTTTATTGACTTCGATTTGAACCTTTCCTTTTTCCCAACCCTTGGAACCAATTTTGAGGACTTGACAATCGATTCCTTCCTTACGGGAGTTCCAGTTTATATCCCCTCCCGGAATTATTGTTCCTTCGTTAATCTGCAAATCACTCATCAAACTACTTATTGGCCGATGGTAAGATTCAGTTACTACATAATATTTATTAAAACTTTCACCAAACTTGAGACTGACTAACTGTTTAAACCTACCCACCGTAAAAGTATCTTGACCTAATAATACAACATCATTATCATCGTCTAGTATCTCGTATTTTTTTTTGTCACAGTTTTCGTTCATTTGTTCGACAAGTTTATCTGTTTTATTTAAGTTCATTTGAAGGTAGACGAGTCTAGTTAGTAAAAATTAATTTCCCAACTCAAACACCGACAGTTTCCCGCAACTTCTCAACGGCAACATCCAGGGGAGGCAAATCAAAATCTTCAGCATCCATCAATTCCTTAACCTTATCAAAAATCTCAACCTCCGCCTCTTCCTGATCTGTCAGCTTATCATAAAAATAAGGATCAGTAAACCACTGTTGAAACGCTATCATCAAGAATCCATTGGGCGAAAGTTTAAACCGCCAATACTTAGAAACTCTGTCATCAACAACTTCAAACATCGGTGCAGGATTCTCCATAGGATAATAGCTGTAAATATCATCGCAGATATAGTACCAAATAGTTCCCTTCCACTCTCTCAAAGCATAAACCACATATTCGCGACCAATCGTTAATGATAACTGTATTTGTTTTGTGTAACCTCGTGGGGGATCTATATATTCATCAGGAAGCGATGCACCTGTATTAGCGATACAACGAATTTTCATAACTTGATTACCTACATATTTTTAGGTGCTATTTTGGGATACTGTCGCTTGAACTTGAACTCCACCTCTTGAAGAGTCTGACTGTTCCGAAACCAATGGACTTGTACGGAAGCTCCATTAATTTCAAAAGCCTCACTACTTGTCATTTTATCCCAATCTTTATAATTCCCGCCATAAACAGCAATAAGTCTCGGCGCATCCCCCAAAAATATATCTGTACCGCGACGAATTACTCTGCAATTACCAGCCTTAGCATCTTGCAGGAGCAGTTGCTCTGGTAAATTTCTCGGACTCTCATCTGGAATAGCACAAGGTAAATTAGACAATCTCAAATTCCAGATTGTGATTCTTCACAAGATCAAAACTAAAATGATCGACCACATTAGTATCGCTCAATTCCAGATTATAAAAATCAACAAAATCCGCATCAAAATAAGGCCCAGCGTGCCAAGTACCCACATTTAACTTAATAAAACAATTACCCGGAATCCGAAAAGCAACAATATCCTCTAAACTAGGTTTATCGCTATCCCCAGGAGGTGCAACCGCCATCAACCAATCCTTCCCATCCAGAGAACCCAAACACTGCGTGCATTGAACGTGTCGCGTAATTTTACCAAACTTGCGACCTTTCTCATGCAACCGCATAATATAAAATCTAGGAATACCATTGCTTAAGTTTAACCGAGCATCCTCATCATTAAAAAACTTACCATCAAAACTCGCAGAAATAACTTGACCATAACTCCGAAAATTCTCCGATGTTATCCATTGTGCCGGCAATTGCTTAACTGAAACTAATGTACTCATAAATCCCAAAATCTCCTCGCTCATCTCATCAAAAGCATAATACAAATACTCCTCTATCTCCCCTCTCTGCGCCCTCTGCGCTCTCTGTGGTTAAAAAAAATCTAATTCGCCTTCTCGTCCAAAATAGCATTACAATCAAACTCAGCACACCGCTGCAAGAACCGAGCCGGAATATCAGGCCTCGCCCCCCAATGCAAATGCAAATAAGAAGCATGAACTTGATAAACCCCCCAACCCTCAACAACCTGCTCAACTTCCCCCCGCTTGCCGTACCTCCAACTGTGATAAACTGGATTAGTCGGTTCTACAGTTAAGTGCGATCGATGAAACTCATGTCCGCAAACCTCATCCCCTACAACTAACACCGAACTATCTCTCACGGCCACAGTTTCTCGGTATCCCAAAGTCAAACGCTTTCCCATCTCAGCATTAGACTGCAACACTCCCACCCCTTGCCAAGAATTGCCCTGGAAGTCTACAATAGAATCGCATAAGTACATCAAACCCCCGCATTCGGCATAAGTCGGCATTCCCGCAACGATCGCACTTCTTACCGCATCTCGAATCACCACATTACCGCTCAACTCCTTCGCAAAAACTTCGGGGAAACCGCCGCCAAAATACAACCCTTGCACATTGTCAGGAAACACAGCATCATCAAGCGGGCTCCAAAATACTAACTGGGCACCCAATTCTGCCAATAAATCAAGATTGTCCTGATAATAAAAATTAAAAGCCCGATCGCGCGCAACTGCAATCCGCACCCCAAATTTCCCATCCAAACTGTTGACAACATCATCTTTTTCAGTTATAATAACCGAAGGGAGACTGTATCTACCCAAAAGTTGCTGAGCCCCCTCACCCCCCCCATTTGAAGTTGCACCCAACATTGGCAAAAGGTTTTGCCAATCAAACGCAACCGCAGCCAAAAAAGCCAACTTATCGATCGCATCATGAAGAATCGCGCACTCCGC
>JAJAYT010000435.1 GCA_026786085.1 Microcoleus sp. CAN_BIN18
CGGGCTAATCGCCACAGCATTCACCAGTCCAGAATGCCCGGTTAAAGTTCGCAGCAATTCCCCAGTTTTGGCATTCCAAACTTTCACAGTTTTATCCCAACTGCCACTCGCGACAAACAAGCCGTCGGGACTGAGGGTAACACTCGAAACAGCACCGGAATGCCCGCTCAAAGTGCGTACAACCGCATTAGTTTCTAAATTCCAAATTTTCACTGTTTTGTCGTCGCTACCGCTAGCTAACAGCTTTCCGTCCGCACTCGCGGCCAATGCGTTTACCGCTTCCGTGTGTCCTTGCAGCGTAGTTTTTAATTGTCCGCTGGGAAAATTCCAAACTGAGATTGTGCCGTTGCTATTTCCTGTAGTAAAATAAGCTGAAGCAAGGGCCAGGGAACTCACAACTTCCGAAGATCCTTTGAGGGTATTTGTGGCGGCAAAGGCGATCGCACTTCCAGACTTCCGTGTCGGATTATTAACAGGACTTTTCGGCTTTCCGGCTGTGGGAGATTGGGGAACAACCGGCAGCGAAATAGTCGATCGCCATTTCATGAAAGTATTGATTTCTACTCCCGCCGCCACGATCTTATCCGAATTGTCCTCTAACCTGACAATGCCGTTAATTGCCACAACTCGCCCCGCGTCGTCGAGCACTGGCCCGCCACTCATGCCCGCTCTCACTAAGTTATTGTATACCAAAGTATAACCGTTCCAGGGAGTCTGACGGCCGGTAAGTTGACCTTCCGTAGCGATGAAAATTGGTTGTCTCAGGGAACCGCCGGATACCGGCCAACCCGCGACGATCGCCTTTTTTCCGGGAGTTGCTGGGGAAGTTGCCAATTGAGCGAGGCGGTAGCTTTGAGGGCTGCTGAAGGGGACGATCGCCAAGTCCGCACCGGGCATTCGCCGGATGAGATTGTATGATACAGAGTGAGCTTTGCCGTCGGGAGTTACAACCTCGTAATCGCCTGCTTTATCGACTACGTGCCAGTTGGTAAGAATATAGTATGTGCTACCTTGTTTCTCTAAAATTACTCCCGAACCACCTTTTGGCCCTTGGATGCGCACGGTAATTTCTTTGGCGACGTTTTTAACTGCGTCGGCGGTTAATGCTAGGGCGATTTGAGGTGATGTCAGTGGAATGAGGGCGATCGAGCTTAGGGCGATCGTAGCACTCAAAATAGCCGGAATTGTTCTGCTGTAATTCATTATTGTGTAAATTTAACATACCCACATATCAACGGACGGATAAGTTTTCCGGCTTGTGGCGTATTTTCAAACAAAATGAGAAGGGAAGTTAGTAGCGTGCGTCAGCTAGAGTTTTTAGTGGATAACTGATAATTGAAGAACTGACGCACCTTACAGTTACGGGTGCGTCATTTTCTATGCTATTCAAAGCCTGTGTCAACTTAGCAGGCTCCGCAGCCTACGGCTTCACAATATTTGACACAGCCGTAGGACGAGCAAAAAATATTAAAATCTAGAACCGCAAATAGACTCAACAATAGCCACGGGTTTATCTCTATTCTTTTCTCGGCAAATCAGAATTTGAGCCAAACGCTGCTCGGAATAATACCCATTAGCCATCCAGCCGATGGGTGCGCCTGCGATCGCGCCGACTGCTAAACCAGTGATGAGACTCAAAACAAGATGCTTTCTGGCGATCGGCTTTTGTTCCATAAAAATTTATCCTCAGCACTTACTCTTAGCAAGGATAGCAAAAATAAAAGTTACTTTCTTCCTCCTATTTACTTATTTCCTAAGTAGTAACCCATATTAAGTAGGGTGGGGAATTTTATGCTAAATCAAACAGCAAAAATTCCGCATCTTCCGCTGATTCAATCACCAGCTCAGCCTCATCACTAACCGCCGCACCGTCACCTTTTTCTAAAGTCAAACCGTTGAGCAAAACTGAGCCACGAGCAACTTGCACCCAAGCATGGCGATTGGGCTGCAAAGCATGAGAAACTTGCGAATTTTTATCCAAAACCGCCGCATACAAATCGACATCTTGATGCACTTTCACCGCACCATCTCTCGCATCTCGTGCCGCCACTAACCGCAATTTCCCGTGTCTTTCTGCTACCGAAAACTCCCGCTGTTCGTAACTCGGCGGCAAGCCGTTTGTATCCGGTAACAGCCAGATTTGCAGCAAATGAACAGGCTCAGTTTGCGAGTGATTGAACTCGCTGTGCTGGATGCCCGTACCTGCACTCATCCGCTGCACTTCACCAGGTTTAATCGTTGCACCAGTCCCCAAAGAATCTTTGTGTTCTAATGCTCCTTCCAGTACATAGGTAATGATTTCCATGTCGCTGTGCCCGTGAGTGCCGAAACCTTTTCCGGGGCTAATGACATCCTCGTTGATTACCCGCAAAGAGCGAAAATTCATATAATTGCGATCGTAATAATCGGCAAAGGAGAATGTATGGTAACTGTCCAGCCAACCGCGATTAGCGTGTCCTCTTGCTGCACTCTTTCTGACGGTAATCATTTTCTGAATCCTCAGTGAAGTTTATCGGTGTTCTGACATATTTCTACTTTAAACCGAGTCAAACTATTATGGGAAGTACGCACTTTTAAGTACGGCAGTTACCAAAAAGATACTATGCAGGTTACAGTAAAAGGCGATCGGGCAAATTGCCCTGTAGAACGAACTCTAGACGTAATTGCTCGTTTGTAGTGAGAACTTCAGTCCTTCGACTTTCCTAAATAGATTGATACCCTCATCAGGTAATCCCGGCGGTGTGATATATGTTGATTAACCAATATTTTTTCACTCTTCAGACAGATTTCAAATTCTCTCTTCTAATTCAACAATCATAATATGAACAAAATAGAGCGTCTTGCCACCCTCAACCGCATCCGCAAACTCAGCCGCCTGATGGATACCGCCATTGGCATCCCCGGCACTAAATTTCGCATTGGTTTAGACCCGATTATCGGTTTAGTTCCGGGTGCTGGGGATCTCGTAGATACCGCGTTTTCCGCATATCTAGTTTATTTAGCCACTCAATTCAATATCCCCCCCAAAACCCTCGGAAAAATGATTTACAATATCGGTTTAGAGGCCGTCGTGGGTTCAGTACCTTTAGTCGGAGATATTTTTGATGCTTTTTATAAATCCAACATGAGAAATCTGGCGCTTTTAGAAGCACATATCGAAGTAGAGGAACCGGAATTAGCCGCAATTGCAGAACCGATTCCTGAATCGATTAAACTGTAGGTTTGTAGTGCGGTCTTTTTTACAATTATTTTATAAAGGACTAAAATACGAGAAACAAAACCATTTTAAAAATTATTGA
>JAJAYT010000436.1 GCA_026786085.1 Microcoleus sp. CAN_BIN18
AAAATCGTCAATGTGCGATCGAGCATATACTTGTCCTTGAATCTCGCAGTCATTATTGTCGGCTATTTCGATCAGCAGATATATTTCTGAGGCGATCGGATGGCGATCGGCATAGCGTAGCACGTCTGGTATCACAATGGCGATCGACGGTTTTGGTTGTGCATCGCCTAACTGAATTGGTAGCTGAGTCCGCACCAAAACGTCATCTCCTAACAGCTTTTCCAGCAATTTCTGAATAAGTACGATCGCTGTGGCATACCCGGTTTCCTGTGTTTTCATTCTTTTTGACAATCACTCCTGCAACTAATTTTACTTGTTTTGGTTAGTTGTTATTGGTTAGTTGTTAGTTGTTAGTTGTTATTATTTATTGATTGTTGGTGACAACTGACAACTAATAACAACTAACAAAAATCGTTATTGGCAACCAATAACAACTAACCAATAACAACTAACAACTAACTTGCTTTAATATCGAATTCGCGGGTCAATATAAGCGTTTAAAATATCAATTACGATGCTGGCAATTACGACAATTCCAGCAAAAAATACTACAATACCTTGAACAGTTGGATAATCTCGCAAGCTAATCGCTTCGTAAAGGCGATTTGCCAGCCCCGGCCAAGAAAAAGTAACCTCGGTTAAAATAGCACCGCCCAAGAGTGCAGCAAAAGTTAATCCTAAGACCGTAATCACCGGAATTAGCGCATTTTTGAGAGCGTGAGCCCATAAAATCTGCAATTCGGGAATGCCGCGAGCTCGGGCTGCTTCCACATAATCTGCTTGCAAAGTTTGCTTGAGATTCACCCTAACAATTCGCTCAAAAATGCCACTCAAAAGAATGCCTAGCGTCAAACTTGGGAGTGCCAAATAATGTAAACTTGTGAGAAACTGACCAGGATTAGCGCTCAGGAGACTGTCTACAGTGTACAGTCCCGTGTAGCCTTGGGGGGCTGGAAATGTCACCGGAAAGCGAGTTCCCAAGGGAAACCAGCCCAACTGCACTGCGAAAATCAACTGCAAAACCATGCCAGCCCAAAAAGCCGGCAGCGAGTAAGTGATAATGCCAAACAAGCGGCCTGCTGCATCGAAAATAGTGTTGGGGCGGGATGCTGCTAGGGAACCGATACTGATGCCGACAATTAAAGCTATGGCCATGCTACAAACTGCTAATTCGACTGTGGCGGGGAAATAGTCTCCGATAATTTGCCAAACTGTTTGTCCGCGAGTGGTGATGGAGGTTCCCAAATCGAAGCCTAACAAGTCTTTCATGTATTTGAGATATTGTTGCCACAGGGGTGCGTCAAGACCGAGTTGGGTTCGCATTGCTGCTTTGGCGGCTGCGGGAGCTCGTGAACCGAGAATGGCATCTATGGGGTCGCCCGGAGTCGCTCGCAGCAGCAAAAACACGGCTGTGGTGATTGTCCACAACATTAGCGGTGCGAGGAGCAAGCGGAGAAAAATATAAGATTGCAGGGCTTTTGAGCGAGACATAGGATTTGATTGCGAAGGAAGAAGGAAGAAGGAAGAAGGAAGAAGGAAGAAGGAAGAAATTATTAGTTGACTTTGTAGGGTGCGCAATGCGCACCGGTTGACTAACTTTCAGTGTTTTTATTTTGAACCCAAGCTCTCAGAGCAATTTTTATTGCTTGAATTTTGAAAAATCGGAACGTGAAATAGCGGTTTTATACTTTTTATATGGCTCAGATTTAACACGCCAGACAGGTCTGGGTGCGCAGTGCGCACCTTACCCATAACTACCGCGCCAAACACTTTTTGTGTAAGTCCTATTCACCCAGCAGCGATTCAAAAGCGGCTTGTAAAGACTTGATATCGCCTACTCTGGCTACTAACAAGTTTTCGTTGCCGGCATCCTGCAACCTGTGCTTCCAATATTGGATGCTATCAGAGTTGTTCATCCAGAAACTAATCACGGTGTCTACGACTCGATCGACATCCCAGCCGCGGTGAGGAGAAATTATCTCCACGGATGCCACAAAGGAATCGAGAGTACACTTCCGGTTTCCCAAGTATTCTACACCGGACGGCTGCTGTTGTTGCAGCAATTGCTGCTGTTGGTTAAAAAACGATATGGTTGGAGATACGCCCAGGATTTCAAATGTATAGCTCATGTCATCCTCCAGAAGTATTATTTTGCTCAAAGGTCGATCTCGTCCAAAAAAGCCAAAAACACTTGACATTACCCAAAAATAGGTACAAGCGGCCGACGCTCATGGGGGTCGAACCCAAAATTTTAGACTCCTGTTCAACCTCCCAGATGAATCTGTGGAGTAAATCTAAAATCTAAAATCTAAAATCGACTGACATTGCTGCCATCGATGAACCGCAGATGCTTGAATTACCCTGTTGACGTGCGATCGAGATTTGGCCCGTTTCATTCTATTAATAGCAAATTTTTTAACAGATGATTGTCACATAATTTACATTTGTCGTGGCACTGTAGAACAAATTAAAATCTAATTTTTATTAACCAGCGGTAAGGTGCGTCATCTGCACCCGGAGAAAGTGATACAGTTTGAGACTTTAGATTTTATATCTTAGATTAAATAATTGGCAATGACTGATAAATTAAGGGTTTGGGGCACGGGCATACAGTTGCTTTTTATACCTGGTGTGAGTTTTTGCCCGCGAGTCGCCGATCGCGATCGCCCGATTCCGGCAAATAGTGGCATGATTAATATTACAATTTTTGACAGTAGCGGTTAAAACCCGATCGAAGTTTTGAGCTGCCGACTACCGCACTTCATTATTGCTGTACAACTATTGTAACTTATATCTGGGGCATCTTTGAAACGACAAACAATACGCAAACCCGGTAAGTGTCACAATATTCATGTTATTGAAAAGTCTGAGCCGTTATCTGATGAAAAGCTCGCCCAAGATGTCACTGAGCCTAGTCTTGTTGATACCGCTAGTGGTGCAAATCTCCGTAGCAGTCGGCGTGACTGGATGGCTGTCGTTTCGCAATGGGCAGAAAGCCGTTAATGACCTCGCTACCAGGTTGAGCTTGGAAGTCGCAGCCAGGACTAAAGAAAATTTCCGCAGTTTTGGGGATGTGTCTCACCTGTTTCTGCAAATGAATACTGCTGCGATCGCCTCTGGAAACTTAGACCCCGAAGACTTCCCCAACTTAGAGCGCTATTTGTGGAATCAGACCAAGCTGAGCGATCGAACTACAACCATCTACTACGGCGACGAACAGGGCAGATTCCTCTTGCTCAAACGGGAAGCAGAAAACTTAGTATACATCAGAGACGAATCAACCGCTCCCGATCGCCAAATTTATCGCCTCGACAGCCAGGGAAATCGCACTGAGTTAATCAAAACCGCTGCCTACGACCCCCGTACTAGACCGTGGTACACAACTGCCAAACAGTCAGGGAAGGCTACTTGGTCTCCGATCTACGTCTTCACGGCCTCGCCAGTTCTGGGCATTACGCCGGTGATGCCTATTTACACTGACACAGGAAAACTGCGGGGGGTATTGGCAATTGACCTGACTCTTTCTCAAATCAGCGATTTTCTCAAAAACATCAAAATTAGCCCGTCAGGACAAGTTTTTGCGATCGAACGCAGCGGCGAAATAGTCGCCAGTTCCACAGATGAATTGCCCTTTGTCACTGACAACAACGGACAAAAACGGCTGGTGGCGACACAGAGTAAAAATTTGCTAATTCGATCGGCCTCCACATACTTGCAAAAACAATTTGGCAGTTTTACACAAATTAACAGCCAAGGACAGTTTAGCTTCGATATAGACGGCAAACGTCAATTTATTACGGTTGCTCCCCTGCAAGACGGCCGCGGCCTGGATTGGCTGATTGTCGTGGCAATCCCGGAAGCAGACTTTATGGAGCAAATTAACGCCAACACTCGCACAACTATCTTATTGTGCTTTTTTGCCTTCATATTGGCGATCGTCCTGGGAATTTTCACCTCTCGTTGGGTTGTCCAACCAATTACCAGATTGCTGGAAGCTTCCAAAGCTTTAACAAAAATGTCCGAATCTGCCGACTTCACATCCGCAGAATTAGACGGCGAAGTCGAAGTCAAAGGTGTTAACGAACTCGGTCTCCTGGCTCAGTCTTTCAACCAGATGGCCAGACAATTGCGATCGTCTTTTGTAGCCCTAGAACGAACTAACTCCAGTTTAGAACAGCGAGTAGCAGAGCGGACTGCGGAACTCGAAGCCGCCGAAGCAGAATTGCGGGCTTTGTTTGCAGCTATGAACGAATTAATTATAGTTGTTGATGCCACCGGTCGCTACTTAAAAATCGCGCCCACAAATATCTCCCTGCTCTACAAACCAGGCGCAGAATTAGTTGGGAAAACTGTCGGAGAGCTATTTCCCCAAGCTACAGCCGACAATTTTCTCAACCACATCCGAGCAGCTTTAGATACTCAGCAAACTGTTAGCATCGAGTACGATTTAACTATTAACGACCGCGATTTTTGTTTTGCCGCTAGCATTTCGCCGCTTTCAGAAGCATCCGTAATTTGGGTGACCCGCGACATTACCGAACAAAAACGAGCCGAATCGGTGCGGCGGATGAGGCAAAAACAATTGCTCAAACAAAATACGGTTTTGCTAGAATTGGCAAGAAATAAAGCGCTGTATCGAGGCGATTTGCAAGTAGCTTTGAGGGAAATCACCGAAGCGGCTGCTCATACCCTAAATGCAGAAGGAGCCGGAGCCTGGTTGTACGACGAAAGCCGCTCGAAACTGCAATGTCTCGACCAATTTGGGCGCAGCAACCACCAGCATTCCCAAGGCGCGGAACTCGCAGCCGCAGACTATCTAGCTTATTTTAAAGCTTTGGAAGAAGACCGGACGATCGCCGCCGATGACGCTCTCTCAGATATCAGAACCAGAGAATTTGTGGCATCTTACTTTGCACAAAGTGGCACTAAATCAACCTTGGATGCACCTGTGCGGCTGGGAGGACAAACAGTCGGAGTCATCTGTATCGAACAGGTGGGCACTGCTCGTAACTGGACGGTAGAAGAACAAAATTTTGTTGCTTCCCTCGCAGATTTGGTATCATTGGCGATCGAAGCTAGCGATCGCGATCGGACACAAACCGCACTCCGCCAAGCAGAACAAAAATACCGCAGCATCTTTGAAAATGCAGTCGAAGGCATTTTTCAAACAACCCCAGAAGGCCGCTTCTTGAGCGTAAATCCAGCTTTAGCCCGCATCTACGGCTACGCAACACCCGAAGAATTGACATCAAATCTTACAAACATCAGACAGCAGGCTTACGTCAATCCTCAGCAGCGCGAGAAGTTTACGCGAGTGATGCAAGAATTCGGACAAATTTCGGGGTTTGAGTCAGAAGTGTACCGTGTTGACGGCAGCATAATTTGGATTTCCGAAAGCGCCCGTGCAGTGTGCGACAGCGACGGGGAGGTACTCTACTATGAAGGGAGCGTCGAGGATATTAGCGATCGCAAAGTCTTTGAATCCGCCTTGCAACTCGCCGTAGAAGCAGCCGAAGCCGCTTCCACCGCAAAAAGCGCATTTTTGGCAAACATGAGCCACGAACTGCGCACACCTCTGAATGCCATCATCGGCTACAGCGAAATGCTCCAAGAAGAAACCGCAGAATTGGGCTACGATGAACTCACCCCAGACTTAGACAAAATTCGCACATCCGGCAGACACTTGCTGTCACTAATTAACGACATTCTCGACATTTCAAAAATCGAAGCTGGTCGCATGGATCTCTACTTAGAAACCTTCGACATCGCCGCCTTGATTGAAGAAGTCGCCGACACCGCCGCGCCGCTAATTGAGAAAAATCATAACACATTAAACTTACAGCAAATTAGCAACATCGGCACTATGCACGGTGACATTACCAAAGTGCGACAGATTTTATTAAATTTGCTAAGCAATGCTGCCAAATTCACTAAGAATGGCACAATTACTCTCACCGCAACCCGAGAACAGATATCGGGTGACAGTCACGAAGCAAGACAAGAAAACAATCCTCCATCCTCAATTCCCACTAAAGAATTTTTGATTTTTAATTGTATTGATACAGGAATTGGAATGAATCCAGACCAATTGCAGCGAATTTTTCAACCGTTTATCCAAGCAGATGCTTCTACCACACGCAAGTACGGCGGCACCGGTTTGGGACTAGCAATTAGTCAACGTTTTTGCCAAATGATGGGCGGGAATATTTCACTGCAAAGTCAAGTCGATGTTGGTTCTACTTTTACGATCCGCTTACCTGTTAATATTTAAATCAATAATGGGTAATTGGTAATTGGTAATTGGCAATTTTGATGTATTTTTGTATTACAAAATCTCGTAGATACTGTCTTGATCTGTCAAGGGGTAGCGAGCAAATAAGTTGGATCGAAAGGCTTTTGGGACTTTAAAATCCCAAAAGCCAAATGTAGCAGCTTCCTCATAAGCGCACCAATTACCTGCATTTTGACCTTTCCACGACCCAATAATCGCTCACTCACGGCTTTGAGCAAAGGATTACAACGCATCGCCACCACCGCAGGCATATACAATGCCTTTTTTCGTCGGACATTTCCTGTACAAGACAAACGAGTTTTGCCACGCACAGAAGTTCCTGAACTACGCTCACACTCTCGTTAAACCTGCATAAGCGGCTAATTG
>JAJAYT010000437.1 GCA_026786085.1 Microcoleus sp. CAN_BIN18
ACGAAATTTTCTGTTTAGTAACGGGGAATCTAGGAAGAAACCCGGTTTCTGAAGTCAGCTTCACGGTTGACGAGCGGGCGAGAAACCGGGTTTCTACGAAATTTTCTGTTTAGTAACGGGGAATCTAGGAAGAAACCGGGTTTCTGAAGTCAGCTTCACGGTTGACGAGCGGGCGAGAAACCGGGTTTCTACGAAATTTTCTGTTTGGTAACGAGAAATCACGTAAGAAACCCGGTTTCTGAAGTCAGTTAAAGCAGACTGGTTGCATTAAAGAAACTAGGAGCAGTCAGAGCAGTTTGAGGTACGCCTTTAACAATACCTAAATAGCTGGTATTGAATTTAATCGCTGTAGAAAAGCTATCTATGCCATCAAGTCTCAAAGTAATCGGTTCAAAGGTGAGATTAGCAAATCCAACTCCATCAGTTAAACCAATTAAATCACCTGCACCGAAGTCGGTAATGATATCAGCTTGACCAAGGACAATCGCAGCAGCAGCGGTTGTCAGCACAAATTTATCATTACCAGGCCCAGGCCCGCCTGTGAGAATATCTTGACCCAAATCGCCAATCAGCACATCATCACCTGAACCGCCATTCAAGACATCGTTTTCTTTCCCACCCCTTAAAGTATCGTTATCATTTCCTCCATTCAGAAAATCGTTGTTATTGTTGCCAAAAATCAGGTCGTTCCCCGCGTCGCCGTTAATGAAATCGGACTCTTTACCTCCATACAAGAAATCATCCCCTCCACCACCATTAAGCGTATCGGAACCTGAATTGCCGTTGATGGTATCGTTACCAATAGAACCTGTTAGATTGTCGTTGCCGGCTAGAGCTTGGACTGCCAAACCCGCTGCCGCTGGCGGAATGCTTGTGTCATTGTTGTTTGTTAAGAAGTAAGCTACACCACTGGCAGTATTTGGAGGTGCTGATGACGGAGCACCCGGGCCAGACGCATCAGGTACAGGCGTGTTGAGAATTAAAGGAGCCGCAGTGCTATCGCCGGGAACTGTCAAACTCAGAGTATATTTCGTACTGCTATTACCAAAGGTAGCGCTACCACCGGGTGCCACATTTTGCCCGCGATTAACGTGTACGAAATAAGAACCAGGTGCTGGCAAATTAGCAGAGATGCTTTCATTCAGATTCCCCAGTTGGGTTCCCGATGTTGCTCCGGCAATCGGGTTCCCATTGCCATCTACAACCTGGATGTTGGCGTTATCATCCATCCCTGTCAGATTTGCAGTAAACAAACCGGAATTTGTGGCTTGAAATTTATACCAGTCATCAGGATCGATCGCACCTACCCAACCTTGAATCGTTCTCGTAGAGCCAATATCTGGAGTTGTAGCTAAACTGCGAGTGTCGTTAAGATTGTCAGTCTCGGAATTAACTTCGATTGTGACTTTTGCTGGGCCAGTCGGGCCGGTGACTCGGCTGTCACTAATCGTTGCTGTGTAATTGCCACTAGCAACCAAAGGAATAGTCAGTCCCCCCGCAGAATTAGGAGCCGCAAAAGTATTAGGCAAAATGGTTGTATCTAGAGCGCCTGCACCAGTTAGGATCGGGCTGGCACTAGGATCTTTTATCGTCACAAAAGGCTGAAGAAAGACACCAAGACTGTTAGTTATTACCTTCACTTTCGCGGGTTGTCCTGGTACAAGACCCTGCAATACAAAGTTATTAAGTGTCGGGCTACCAGGGTTGATATCTAAGGTTTGACTGAAACCAAGTGGTAAATTAAAGTTGGGCATTTTTTTACTTCAGCAAATAAGCTGAGTGTGAATTATGAATTTCCTTAAATGGAAAATACATCTGCTCCATTCGAGGTGTTTTAAATAGCTTTTATCTCTGTTTTGTTACTCTTTTGGGGAAATATTGATTGATAGAAATTCCACAACTTTGTTCGTACTGAATCTTACAATAGCGGTGCAGCGATTGTCAGAAAGTATTTAGGTTGTTGCCGAAAAATTCAGATTGTTTTTTGATAAGTGAAGCATGACTTCACTAAAATCTGGATGCCTAACAGCTTGCGCTGTGGCGATATCGATGCACGACTGCTTTACCTTCATTCCGCCACTAGAGTAACCAAGGAGGGCGATGCTATTACAAAGTTTGTTTTATATACCATACTATGCGACAAATTTTTGTATCTACCTTTACTTTATATCAGTATTTCAGAAGTTCACCTTAAGAAAACATTAAGTTAGAGATGTTTTGTGCGTTTTTAAGGTAAGGCATAAAAAACTGCCCACTATCTTTTTTGAGTTAGCAGTGTCATCAATAGTAGCCTCTGTTTAAGATTAAATCCTAGGCAAAGACTTTTTGAAGAGCGATCGCTCCTGTGATGTCAAGTTGTGTTATAAGTTTTTACTAATACTTACGTAAAAACCCGGTAGTTTTTCGCAAAAGCAAGATTACAAAGATTGTTTACTCAGTAAAAAACGAATATTTGAAAATAATTGCGCTATTTATGCTACTTTACTTTCTCCGTATATTGTCGATGTTTCTGAGGTCAGCTTCTGGGCTGATGCAGGGGCGAGAAACCCGGTTTCTACGAGATTTGGCGACGAGTCACGAGAAATCACGCAAGAAACCGGGTTTCTGAGGCCAGCTTCAGGGCTTACGCATGGGGCGAGAAACCCGGTTTCTATGAGATTTGGCGACGAGTCACGAGAAATCACGCAAGAAACCGGGTTTCTGAGGTATTGTTTTTTCGATAACCTACTTAATGACTACTGACTACTGACTACTGACTACTTTACTCATTGAGAAATTCACCTTCACAGATAATCGAGTCTCTGTTCTCCAAATCTTCTTGATTCCAAATCGCGTTTAATGCTGCCGAACTTAACGAAGTTGACATCGTATTTAATGTTGTGTTGTAGTATTCTACAGCATTATTAAGTTCCATCTGCGGCGCTTCCTTGAAGTAGGAATTAATATCAGGCGTGCACCGCTGGGCTTGATAGTATAGATAAGCTTCAGCATTAATGCACATTACGTGGTAAAAGTCCTTATTAGCTGCCGGAATATCTCCGAGTTTATACAGCGCTAAACCACGGTTCAGATAAGCTTTAACATAGTTCGGATCGAGTTCCACTGCTTTGTTAAAGTCTTCAATTGCCAACTGCATTTGTTTTAATTTATAGCGAACGCAACCTCTGTTATAATAGGCATAAACATTGTTTGGATCAATGCCGAGTGCAGTGTTGTAATCGGCGATCGCCTGGGTATTGTCTCCTAATTGGTGATAAGAGAGTCCGCGATTTATGTAAGCTTTGATATATCTAGGATTTAACCGCAGCGTTTCGTTAAAGTTCTCCGTTGCTGCTTGCTTTTCTCCCAATAGGTAGTAAGCGCGACCCCGGTTGTAATAAGTTTTATAATTCTGCGAATTGATTGAGAGGGCTCGATTGTAGTCTTCAATTGCTTCTTCGTAATGTCCTAAATTAGCAAGTACGAGTCCCCGGTTGTTGTAGATGGCGTGGCTGTCAGGCTTACTGACTAAAGCGCAGTTGAGATCGTCAATGGCTTTTTCGTGTTCTCCAAGATGCCGCCAAGCATTGCCTCGATTTAGGTATGCCTCAAACAAATTAGGATTGATATCTAGTGCTTGACTGAGGTCTGCGATCGCTTTTTGGTAGTCTTTCATATAATAGTAGACTAAGCCGCGATTGTTATAGGCTTTGGCATCGGCCGGATTGACTTGCAGTATTTGATCGAAGTCTTCTAATGCCGCTTCGTAGTTTCCTTTCTTAGCGCTATGCAAACCGCGTTTATAAAAATCTTTGAGGTTCAATTGTTTGAGGTTCATGGGTCAACTTTCACGATTGCTTGATTCTGGGGATTGATTCCTTTGCACTCAGTGCTGAGTTCGACAGGCGTTAATCTGTTGAAAGAGCATCCACCTACACCTACAGTAACTCTTAACTTATTCCAGGGAATCTGCCCGAAACCGTATTTTAGGCTGATCTTAACAGTAGTTAAATCCTGTTGAAAGAGTCTGCACTTCGGCTGGATTTACTGGGTTAGTTCGATTGTTTACCCGATCGACTTTTGCTCAAAAGTCTAGCTTTAGTTGGTGCGGGAGTATCTTTTGATGTAAGTGCGATCGGCTTTAGCGCCAAATTAAGCTTAAGACAGCTACTCGATATAAACTGTTGTACGCACTCTCAGTGAGTAAACTTTATATCTTTTTCAGCAATTTTGTCTCAGTATTTCCCGCAATAAGTCTCTACAAACTTTTCTTGGCTAAGTAGGTGGGTACAAATAAACATTAGATGGGGAGGGCGGGTTTTGCCTCTATCAACTGGCTTGTATCTCCGTGATTCTGAGCTAAACCCGCCCCTACCAGATACTATTGTTTTTTTCCAATGACCTACTTAATTCCCCCTTACCGATTGATTTCCTCTTCCACATAAACCGTCAACTTCTCCAAATCTGGAAGTTCGACCAATTCTTGTTCCTTTTCCTTAACCGACATCGGCATCATCACAGGTTGACGCTGTTCTATCCAGCAACTCGCCAGTGGCAAAGTTTGTTCCAAATCTTCCAAAGGCCTCGGAATTACCATCACCGCGTTCAACTCGCCAATTCGCTCAGCTTCGTACATCCCCGCTTCTACCGCGACGGCCACATCTGCGACTGCACCGCGAATAATTGCGGTGCACAAACCTGCGCCAATTTTCTCGTAGGCAGCCAAGTGTACGTCTGCGGATTTGAGCATAGCATCGCAAGCGCCGACCATTGCCGGAAATCCCCGCGTTTCGAGCAAACCGATCGCCTGATTGCTCAGCCGAGAATAACTGCCACTTTCCGACAGTTGAGTCAGACGAAAGCCGATCGGCAAAACCACTTCCAAATTAGCCAAAGGCCTAGCAATCACCAACTTAGAAACAAACTGCCCGAATTGTTCGGCTGTCTGAGCTCCAGCTTCCACAGCCAAACGCACGTCGGAAATTCTGCCCCGGACGATCGCCGTACAATAACCGGAACCAATTTTCTCGTATCCTACTAAAATCACCCCTGCCGACTTCAGCATCATGTCAGCAGTCCCGACAATTGCCGGAAAACTCCTGGTGGATACCAAACCCAAAGCAGTGTCTTTAAAGTATTCCTGACGCTGCGAATCTGATTGGCTACTATAATTATCTGTTTGTCCGTCCATATTCAATCACCTGAAAGAAACTTCTCAAAATAAAAATTTGTTGATAGTTTTAGTTTGTCAGATGAGAAGACAGACTGCACAAGCTACAAGACACAGATTTCTGCTGCAAGGGCTTAAAAATTGTTGAGCTACCAATAGTATGAGATTACCTATTTATATTAATGATTATGCCTTCAGCATAGCTGTCTTTTGCCGAAATGACTGCTACCCGGAGCCACCTGAGAGAGTTTGACCGTTTTCTTGCGATCGATTAAAAGCTTGCCGATGCGGAAACAGCGTCCCCAGCAAGTGATTGATGTGAGCTTGTCCGTACAGAATAGTTGGCATTTTTCCTGCTTCTTGGGCAGGCGGATCTGTGGCGGTGATGGGCGGCGGCTCTGTGGCAGTCTCCGGCGGTGTTTGAGGCTGTGTTGGGGCGGGTTCTGGTGGATGATCGATCGGTCGATCGACCTGTGGCTGGACTGGTGGCTCGACTGCGGGAGGTTCCGGTGCGGTTGCTTCTGCGACAACTTGGCGGCTGCTATCTCCGATCAGAGAACCTGCTGGCAAAATTTGCATTTGAGGAATACAAGGATTGATCAGCGTCGCCGCCGCGCCAATACAGGCATTTGCGCCGATCGTCCCGGAACCTACCACCAACACTCCTGCACCCAGAATCACGCCCGCCCCGATGTCCAGATTACCTTCACGGGCGTGCAGGATTGCTCCCATGCCGATACAGGCACCAGCGGCGATCGAGATCCGGCTACCCGGATCTGCTTGCAGGATGACTCCTGGGGCGATCGCCGCACTCTCATTCACAACTACATCGCCACTCATCAAAATCTGAGAGTTGCTACTTAATTGCAGTGGCGATAGATACATTCAACTTAACCATTTTAGATTTAGGATTTTAGATTTAACGCCGATACTTTCCACTCTAATACTGATAGTTAAAATGCCTTATTTTGAGCAATAATTATCGATCAATCTGTTTAACCAAAGCACAGGGGATTTAAGCCCCCACCTTGAGGTGGATTGTTTTTAGGCTGGGGCTTAAATCCCCTGCATAAAAACTTCGCACTCCGAAGTCAACTGTCAACTGTCAACTGTTAACATCTCAACTCCAACTTCAATCCGAAGAGTGAATCTCCCGTCTGCCCAGTGCGAGAGCTTAACGGGAGAAACCAGCTAATTACCCAGCAAATTAAGGACGTTGGATAATTTCTTCAAGAACCCGGCGCTTGGCCTTGGAGTCGATACCAAGCAAGCGGACGTAATCGCCGCTGTGTTCTGTCATACAGCTTTCGAGAGCCGAAATTACTTCCGATTCGCGGTTGGAGGCGATCGGCGCGCAACTGCTCCAAGAACCGGTGCGGAAACGGCGCGGGTCGGCGTGTTCTGTGCCAATTTTGTAACCTTGGGAAAGCAGATTGCGGATTTGGTCGATCGTCTTGCCGGTCAAGATGCCACTGCTGGGAACCGCACCTGTGTAAGCTTCTTTAAATTTCCCTGCTTTGAATCCCGATGTTGCAGTCGGCTGAGCCGATCGAGCAACGGGGCCGTCGGGACGCTGAATAATTTCTTCAACCACGCGGCGCTTAGCTTTCGGGTCAATCCCGATGAAGCGCACGTATTCGCCCGGGTACTGGTTCATCACAGCTTCTAAAGCTGCGATCGCCTCAGATTCGTTTTTGGTTTGCACCGAAGCCCCGCTTTGCCAAGAACTTGTACGGAAACGGCGCGCATCGGCGTGTTCCGTCCCCACCTTGTAGCCTTGAGCTAGCAAGCCACGAACTTGAGCCACGGTTTCCGCGCTCAATTTGCCGCTGCTGGACGCAGAACCAATATTGTGATGAGAAGCTTGTGCAACTTTACCGTTAGACTGGTGAGTTTTCGCGCCGTTAGAACCATTAGAGCCGTTGTCTCCCGGTCTTTGGACGATTTCTTCCAGTACGCGGCGCTTGGCTTTGGTGTCAATCCCGATCAAGCGGACGTATTCTCCTTGGTGGTCGGCCATGCAAGCTGACAAAGCCGCGACTACTTCAGATTCGCGGGTTGAGGAAATTGGGCCGCAAGTGCGCCAAGAACCGGTGCGGAAGCGGCGGGCGTCGGCGTGTTCTGCTCCTACGCTGTATCCTTGGGCTAGCAAATTGCGGATGCTATCGGCTAGAGAAGAGCTCAATTGGCTGGTGGAATCGGTAGAATAAGTAATTGGAGGCATATTAGAGTTTTTAGCTTGCTCGTTGCGAATTGGTGCTAGACAGGCGATGTTGTCAGCGCAGCGATAACCCTTTCTCAGATCGTCATTGATTCCGATGACGTGGGTTGCAAATTTAACGTCTGAATCAAGAACATCCGGCAGGCGATCGGCTTGCTGCTGATTAGTGATAATGGCTCCCGAAGGTATGTATTTACCGGGGGGAATCTCCACATCTTGAATTAATACGTGCATCATGACAATGCAGCCCTTGCCCACTCTGGCATTGAACACCGTAGAGCGAAAGCCGATAAAGCACTCGTCACCTACGTAAGCCGGCCCGTGAATTAAACTCATGTGAGTCAGGGAAGTATTTTTCCCAACCCATACGGAATAGGAGTTGTCATCATCTCCTTTGACTCGGCCTTGTTCTAAACCGTGAATTACTACCCCGTCTTGAATGTTGCTTCCTTCTCCGATATAAAAAGGAGTACCTTCATCGGCGCGGATAGATGTCCCTGGGGCAATCATCACATTAGAACCGATATGCACATCCCCAATAATGTTAGAAAAGGAATGTACGTAGGCGGTATCATGAATTTTGGGCTCAGCCAAGTTTTTCGACCAAGGCGTCGGGGGAGCCGCAACGTTGCGGACTGCCATAAATTAAGTTCTCCTAAGCTGAAAATTTTTTTTGTTAGTTGTTAGTTGTTAACAGTTAGCTGTTCACTGTTTACTGTCAACTGCCAACTGCCAACTAGCGGTACGGGTCGTCTTTTTTACTGTAAATGAGGCGGTTTTCTACATTGACAGTATCTATAATGCCTACTACCAGAGCATCGATCGGACGGTTTTCGCTCCCGGGCGCGATCCGGGCAGCGCTGCCTCGGGTTACTAAAACCCATTCATCTATACCAGCGCCCACACAGTCAGCGGCTACCTCATATCCGGGAACTGGCGAACCTTCCTGATCGATGAATTGCAGCAGTAGAAATTTCTATCCTCTCAGCGTCGGCTCTTTTTGGGTACTGACAACTGTGCCGAGAACTTTGGCCATTTGCATTTTAGGTAATAGGTAATAGATAATTGGTAATTGTCATTTTTACACCGTCAATTGTCTTTTTTTTAATTAGCTTTATTC
>JAJAYT010000438.1 GCA_026786085.1 Microcoleus sp. CAN_BIN18
ACTTCACCACTCACCGCTAGTGTCTTGCCGTAGTATTTTTTGGGGTCTGAGGTGAGTTCCCCCGGTGTCGGGGCTAGGGCCATCGATTGTGCAACGATCGCAGGTTTACTTTCGTACTCGGCGTACAAGTTTGGCTGTAAGCCTAATTTGTACTCGCGCTCGATATCTGCAAGGACAAAATTGCGAACTGTTCCCGTTACTTGAACTTCTTGACCTGATTCAGTCGGCATCACAAAAGGTTTGCCTGTGGCATTGACAACCAAAATCGTTTCGCTGCCAAAAAACTTCTGATCGCTAACTGTAAAAGTCGATGGGCCCAATTTATTGATGGGTTTACTTCTGACCGTCACAGTTTTACCAAGCAGTGCTGCTGTGTTATCAACCACATTCTCAGTTGTCGTGGCAACCGTTCCCGGCGTTGCAGGTGCAGGTGCAGGTGCCGTTGCTTCCCGCTGTGGGGTAGAACAAGCGGGAAGCAGGATGGCGGTGAGTGCGAGGGCGATCGCTCCTCCCTTAGCATTCCACAGCTTTTGATTGGAATTGTTCAAACGATTATTAACCATTGAAAAGTCTCCTTGATTTTCGTGTTTATTTTGTTCAGTGTTGGACGCATCAAGCCATTAAAATTCGGTTTCTGCATCAAGTATCTCCAGCGAGCGGCCATTATTTTCAAACAAACCGGGTTTTTTGGCTTTAGTCCTATTGTTGGTGAAGGTACAGAATTTGGTTCAAAACCTTGTCTTTCTATTACCTAATTCAAAAAAACTTGACCGTCAGATTGAATTCTTAAAACCCCTTGATTGTCATCCAAATTAGCCGTTTCATCTAATGAAACTGCTAGCATCCCCGTTTGAGAACTAGACATGGGTGTGACTTTCAGCAGTCCTCCATCTACGCGCACCATTGTGACAGTCACAGGCGTTGGTAGATTTTCCAGAAGAATTTCTGCTCCGCGTGCTAGCATTCGGGGTTCGGTATGCCCGATCGCTTGATAGGAAATCGGCGCATTTGTGCCGTTTGTTAATTTCACGCTCACCTGACCTGCAATTGGTGTGACAGTGGCAATGGGAGTTTGTCTTGTTTTTGGCAAAGGTGGTTGTGTAACAGTCGTTGGCCTCACGGGAGGAACCATATTTTGACTTAACCCTTGCTGATTCAATCTTTGACTTGCAGCATTCGACCGACATCCTTGGAGAACCCGAACATTACTGTTATAAGGTTCTTCATAATAAATGCCAGGACAGGATTTGAGTGTAGAAAGAGGAGTTGCTGATGCAGCAAGTGGGATGCTTGGCAGACCGATTAATAAAGTTCCAGAGATGACTTGTAATATCCCTGGTGTTTTTTTCCAGCGATTGAGTTTATACATAGATGCCTCCTGATGGAATCTTTCAAATTTAGTCAGAGTTTGCCAGTTTTTTAGCGAGCAAATAGTCGCTGGTAACTGCTCAATTTTGAAACAGTACCAAAGTTTCTTCACTGGTGCGATCGCCGCTGTTAGAACTGAGGTTCACTTCGTATCGGGTTCCTGGTAGAGCAATGGTCGGATTAAAAGCAAAGCTGAAGTTACCTTGTTCGTCCGCTTTAATTGTGCGATCGACGATGTTTCGTTTAAACCCAAACAAACCTGCTACAGAAGAATTTGCCTGAACCTCGACATTAACTGTGGCATTTGGTGCGCTGCGTCCTTCTACTTTAACCGTCCCGCTGACGCGAGCATTTTCTTCGGGAGTGATAATTTCTAGAGGGATTTCGGCAGTCTCTACACTGCCATCATCACCAGCAACTAAATCTCGATCTAAACGGGAACGAATAACTTGATTCCCCGACTGCAAACTAGCAGTAACCGTCGCACCTTCCGGGGGGAAATAGTCTTGGCGGCGGATCGTATATCCCCCTGTGTAAACGCCGTTAGATCCTTCCCGCATGGGGATGTTATAGGCAACTCCTTCAATGGAGAAAGTAGCTGTAGCGTTGGGAGTGCCGGTCAATGTGAAATTAAGTCTGGTTCCCGGATCTAACTGCTTTACGGGTGGAGTGCTGAAGCGGTTAATCGACAAAGATTGAAAGCGGCGATCGCTGTAACTGTCAACGAGAGGTTGTTGCAAACTGGCGCTGCTGATGCGATCGCCCTGTTGCAAATTTGCCCGCACGACTGTATTTTCGGAAATTCGATCGCCCTCGCGGATCGTGTAACTTACCTCGTAAACTCCCGGTTGAACCTCGCGCATCGGCAGATTTTGCACTGCATTTGGGATAGTCAAGGTAGCTCTAGAATACGGAGTTCCTCGCAGGACAAAATAGAGTTCAGTTCCCGACTCTAATCGCTGTACTGGATAAGCGGTAAAACTGTCGATATCCGATGATAATACTCTTTGTTGAGCAACTTGGATAGAGGGTTTGGGACTAGCTCTGGCAATTTCCGGGAAACAAATAGTTGCACTCAACAGAGTCAGTGCAATTGTGGTTGAAAATGATTTTATTTTCATAAAGTCCTCCTAAATCGAAACAACCAATCTCTGGCAATTTAAATTGTCAAAAGTTGACTTGAGCCAAAGGTTGATTTTTTATGTTCTACATTTCAAAATATTGCTTGTGTACCCATTTAACCTCAAATATCCCAACCTTGCCATCTGTCTCAGGCCCTAAGAAAATATCTATCTGATGAAAGATGATTGAGAAAAATCTGATGATGTTGCTTTGATTTAAGTGCGATCGTCGATCGGACTATTGACGACAGATGCACCGGGGCGAGTCCATTCTTGCAACGCCCACAAGCTAGTGAGGGCCGCTACTACAGAGCCAAAACTATCCATAATCAAATCGATAATCGTATCATCCAGACTCCCAATCACTTCGGTAGAAAGAACGATACCAGCCGTCCATTCGGTAATTTCCCACAAAGCACCGATCGCAATTCCAAAACTGGTGATTGTTAGCAAGTACAGCAGTTTGCGATCGCGATAAATCGTCAACATTGAACTGTAGGCTAAAAAAGTCAATGCTAAAGTCACAGCAAAAATCGTGAAAGCATGAATATTTTCATCATAAGGCCCCTGCTGGTAAAATAGTCCCCACACCCAGCCTCCAGCATTGAGTAAAGCCGCCAACACAAACAGGAAATCAAACAGCGTTGGCAAGCGATTTTTCATCACTACAAACGCCACGGATGCTGCTAAAAAGAATGCTAGCGCCAAGGCATTTTGCCAATTTCCCTGACTGACAGCAGCTATTACTGCTATGGTTAATAACGCCTGCCCCACCCAAGCTGCAACTCGATAACCGCGCCAGTTTGTACTCATCATCGTCGTTCATTCCTCTATAAAGCCAACAAAATACTGGTGTAAATTCCCGCACCAAGGGCAAATGCCCAAAAGCCGCTGTCCCGTTCTTCTGGCAGTTCTTCTTTGAGGACGTTGAGAACAATTCCTCCGGCTAAAAAAGCAAATAAAACTGCGATCGCAGCTTTGCCAATCTCAGTAGCGCTACCTAACACCCACCCCACAATAATAGCTGCTGCCAGTATCCAGCGTCCGATGCGGTCATAACTATATTTATGATGTTCCCGCAAACCAAAGTCGTTCACTACAAAGTGCAGCGCCATTGCACAAGAAAACAACAGCAAATTGGTAATGCCCGGCTGTTCCCGATGCTGCAGCAGATAACCAATCAGAGCGTTGTAAATAGAAAAAGAGGCAATGTGCAGCCAAAAAACTCCAGGACTGGTGACCCCACCTTTGCGGCCTTGACGGGATAATTTTGCCATTTTCTCCAGTCCATAAAATACAATCAAGCCTAACAAAGCTATTAGATAAACGTGGTGTTCTAGATAGGAAATAACCCCTGTTTTTAGTTGATCTAATACCGCTTGGTGCTGATTTAATTCCGGCAAAATATGCACGAAAACGTAAGCAACCGAAACCCCGCTCGCTCCTGAAAGCCAGCGACTGCGACGGATAGAAGTAAACCGTAACTGTCCGGCAAATAGGTGTGTCAGCACTAAACCAATAACAATGAGTGCGGATAAAGCTAAAGTATTAGGGGGCGATCGTAACGCTGCTGCAATTACCATTTCAAAAAAAAGCAGTTAAAAAAGCTAATGCAGTACCTAAAATCTTTACCACTTTATCAGTGCATAATTTGTCGGTAACGAGCTTGAACTAATGAGTAGATGCCATAGGAAATCAAACCCAAAGCCACTAAACCGAGAATCCACGGGCCAAACGGATGTTGTTCCAGGGATGCCAGCACCTCACCAAATCCTTTAGCTTGACTGGCATCTGATTGCTTCGCAGCTTGAATTAAGAAAAAGCCGATGATAGTGAAGACAATGCCACGAGCTGCAATCCCAAGTCTACCCAGTCGCACTGCCCAAGTTTTCTCGTTGTTACTCATTTGATTGAGTTTGAATTGCTGGCGGAATTTTCCCTTAAATGCTTTATAAAGGTAAGAGAAACCCACACCGATCGTAATTGCTCCCCCCAGCCCTACCAGCCATTGCCCAAAAGGTTGAGATAAAAACCAAGCTGTCGAATCTTGAGTTGAATTGCCACTGCTACCACCGGAACCGATAATTAATTTGACAGCAGTCACCGCCAAACCTGCATAAGCTAACCCACTAAAAGCGTAGCCAACGCGCGTCGCAATTCGCTTGGCATCCATTTTTTCTCCAGCGTGTTCTGGATCTAGAACGGTTTGAACAATCCGCAAAAGGACGTACCCAATAATACCAATTGTTACCAAAAACAGCAGGAATTTTCCGAATGGTTGGGTGACAATTGTGGTTAATGCACCGCTAGTATCAGTTGTTTTGCCACCAGCTCCAAAAGCTGCTTGGGCGGCTAGAAAACCGATTATAAAGTAAACTAAGCCTTTGGCGGCATATCCGAGTCTGGCCAGTCGCTCGAACCAGGGATGAGAACTTGCGCGTCGGACAGGTTCTTTGATGTTATCGGTGGGTGAATTGTGCCGTGTCATATGTTTCTAATTTGGACTCAGTTGGATATTCCAGCCACTTCATAATACATCCCTGGCGAGCGCCTAGCGAGCCGGAGGCATATCGCTCACTTATATTTGGTAAAAAGACAAGCAAAAAAGGAAATTTTGTGATTTAAAAGAGATTTTTTTTGGCAGATATGCTATTTATATTTATCCTATTTTTAACTTATGAAATTTAGGTATTTTTGGCATCCCTCCATATAGGTAAACCGCTCAGCAGTCGCGCCGTCCAATAGTCTATCGGGAGGATTACCCCAGCATTTGATTGAGTCGCAACCAGCGATCGCCCTATACTTCTCAGGGAATAGAGGGCAGAGCAGCAGCGAGAGATTTATAGAGCAATACGGTTTACTTAAGTTATAAGTTGTAGGGTGCGTCGCTCGTTTAATCGTTTAATCTGGCGTTCAAACCCGATTTCTGACTACTGGTGCGTAATATCGGATCGCGCGTGCGGAATTTAGTCCGCTTGCTTGGTTTGGGTTCAAAGCTTTAATGGGCTGGTTAGCGGGAATTGGATTAAGTATGACTTTTATTGGTATTACGACCACTGTGGGCCTGTATTTTTTGCAAGTTAAACTGCCTTTTATTAACGGTTCTTTGGCATTTCTCTTAGCTTTAATTCCTTAGATTGGCGCAATTTTGAGCGTGATTCCACCAATGCTACTAGCTTTGTTCGATTCTCCAGCAAAAGTAGGTGCAGTATTGTTACTTTATTTGGCAATTCAACAAATTGAACGCAATTTGGTAACACCTATAATTATGAAAAAGCAAGTGTCTCTGCTACCGGCATACACCTTAGCTTTGTTGGCAGCATTTGGAACTATTTTGGTTTTTTTTAGGATTATTGTTAGCGCTGCCAATTTTAATTATTGCTCAAACTTTGGTGCAAGAAGTTTTAATCAAAGATATACTAAATCCCTGGGAAAATTCTCCATCAGAGAAACGCCCTCCACTCTAGGGCTGTTGAACCGCATCAGGAGTGTCGAGTGTTTGCGATGAGCCGTTTTTGCGACACGCGATCGCGATCGTATCGAGTACCCTCTGTTCTGCTTCGGAAACTTCCCCGCTACTGTCGGCAATGCTACGGCATTGAGCTAATAGCATTACGGCAAAATCGGGGTTAAGTTGCTCTAACAAGCTATCCAAAGGTTCTGGTGATTTAATGTTAGCTGCAATCGTATTTAGAGAAGGAGTATTTAATTGCAATGGCTCCAATTCAGGCAAAATATATTCCCAGTTTTTGTTGGGATAACTTGCCAGAATAATGTGAACCATAATTCGATCCATGACTGCTTGTTGCCCGATCGCCACATCGAGATATTTTTCGCTTTGTTGCTGAATCGCTTGCAGCGTTTCGGTTGCAGGTTCTTCAGAATCTTCCCTCAATTTTGCTTCATAAAACTCGCGCGCCGCATATCCCAGCGCGTACAGCATCGTAGCATTCGTACTCGCACCAATCATCGGGCCAGCCAACGGTATGTTGCGTAAAAAACCCAAACCCGCTTTCATGGCGTTGCTACCGCCGAGCGCTAATCCAAAAATTGCCAAAACTTCGCCTTTTCGGGCTGGAGCTTGCAAATCCAGCCCGTAAGCGGCGGCAATTTCATAAACCATTTCGGTTTGAATCGCATTAGTCGCGACTAAATCGATCGCCAAAAGAGCTGCTGCGACACCGGGTAAAATGCTGCTAGCAACTCCGACACCACCGACTTGGATGGCTTTTTTCACCATAATCCGATGGGCAATTTCGCTGGGAGTTTCGTTGGGATACTGTTGTTGGATTTGCTTTACTTCAGCTTCAGCTTTGGTGAAATCTAAGCCAGAGTTGGCTCCAGTCAACCAATCAAGCCGGAGCACACCTGCAACTTGTCTGACAAAAGGAAGATTGCTAACATAATTTACAGCTTCTCCGGTTCCCTCGGTTGCTTTTCCAATCAATCGATAGGTTTGTTTAGCAGTAGCTTCTCCCACATCAACTGCTGTGTCAACAACTACTTTGCCTGCCTCCATTGCCGATTCTGTTGTCTCGCCAATGAACTTTAACAAACCAGACTTTTGCTGTGAATTAGTTTCTTTTTCCGGGCTCGATCGGTCATTCATCACTGTTATTTCAATTAACGACAATATCCCAGGTTTTCAGCTTGGACGTAACCTTTCAGAGGCACCGAAATTGGCACCCAACCATCGCTTCCTAAACTTTCAATCGTCACCCTTCGTCCGTTTGCAACGAAACCAGTCGTTGCGCCATCACTCGAAGGTGTTTGATATACGTTAATTCCTCTGACGGCTGCAACTGAGCGGCAGTCAGTAGGAGGCGGAGAATTTGCCGCTTGACACTCTCCGAGAAAACCACCGTATACATAGCCTTTTAGCGGTGCTGTAATTGGCACCCAACCATTCTCGCCCAGACTTTGAATTGTCACAGTTCTGCCGGAGCCGATGATGCCGACTGCTTTGCTGTTAGTTGTCGCTTCTTGCCGCACGTTAAGACCGTTATTAGAAATTACCTGGCGACAGCTATCGGGTATTTGTGCTAGTAGATATTCACCTGAATTTTGAAGTTTAACGTCTTGAGTTTGATTTGTCTCGCTCGCGAATGCCGGAGCAACTAAAACCGTTGCACTCAACAATAACGAAGTTGTGAAACTTGTATATTTTTGCCAGATTCCATTCTGTTTCATCACTTTATCTCTTTTTAACTGTTTGTGTCAACACCGGATCTCAATTTTTGATCTCGCTTATCTGCTTAAAGCATGAATAAAAACTTATTGCCAGGACATAAAAAAATTAAACTAGCTGCTGTGCTTGTCGCATTTTCAAGTTCGATCGCGGCGGCTCAAGCATAAACGCGCGGTTTGCGAGCGCCCACAGCAGCACCAATCATTGCCGCTGCCAAACTCAGCAAAGATCCAAGTATAAATGACCAAGTAGCTGTAGCTGTATTAGTAGCAATGTCGCGAACTTGATTTGGATCTACATTCTGCACTTGATTCGGTATATTAACGCCGCCCTGTTGTTGTACTCGATCGGCAATTTCTCCCGCATTCGCAGCGACAACCTCAGCAGCACCGGATATCCCGCTTGCTAATAACCAAGAACTAAGTGCTAATGTAGTTCCCCAAAGAATTGCTGCATTCAAAATTGCTGTTTTCTTGGTCATGGGGCCGCAGCTTTGAGCCATTACCCAACCGCCTAAAAATAGGGAAATCAGCAAACTGACGATCGACCAAATTGCCACCCCTAAACCAACAGAACCCGCATCAGCACCCGTTGCACCCGCGCTCAACCCGATCGCGGCTCCCAAAGCGCTTAAAACAAGTTGACCGGTAAGGGCGATCGTAATTCCTGCCAAAATTGGCCCCCACCTCACTTGGTCGTGGTAATTCACCACCGGATTCACAATTGTAGGATTAGCAACTTGACTGCTCAGTTGCTCTGAATTGTATGTCATAAAATTAATTCTTATCGTACTGCGTTACTTTCTCTGCTTAAAAATTTATTTTACTTTAATTTTTTAATTAGTATATCTACCCTGAGTTATAACCTAACCTATTTTTTTATTATTATATAATCTTTCATAAGAAAGATGCACCGAGAGCGATTTCTAGCTAAAGTGCCTATAACATAGCGAGAAGAATAGAAATGTTACTTTACAAAATTGAAGACTTTAATGAAGGCTACCGCGAAGTAGCGTTTGATGGCAAAGATATCAAAGGGCTAGATGTTTATGCAGGAAACACCAATGAAAAAATTGGCGCTGTCGATACCGTGCTAGTAGATCAAACAGGGCGTTTACGATATTTTGTCGTTGAAACGGGAGTTTGGATTTTTGGCAAGAAGGTATTAGTTCCAATCGGTCTTTGTCGGATTGATTTTAATGCGAATCGCGTTTATGCCAAAGGTTTGCAGACTAAAGAGCAAGTCGAAAACCTACCGCTATACGAAAATGGAATGACGGTTGATTACGATTATGAAGAACAAGTGCGGAGAGTTTATCGCACTCCCACAGTCCAAGCATCTGCACCCGTAGAAGCGTCATTGCCTTTAGAAGGATCACCCATTATAGGCGCAACCGCTCGCGTTTCTAATACAGTTCCTGCGTCCAACCAAGCTAGGACTGCTAGTTACGATCGCAACACTTATCATTACGACAAAGAGCCTGAGATGTACCAGATGAACGATCGGGATCATCACAAACTCAAACTGTACGAAGAACGATTAGTTGCCAAGAAAACCAATCACAAAACCGGCGAAGTAGTAATTGGCAAGCGAGTGGAAACTGAAACTGCAAGAGTTTCAATTCCTGTAGAAGAAGAGCGTGCTGTAATTGAGCGCGTAACTCCAGAAGATGCAGGCACTCCCGTGAATCCAGAGGCTGCCTTCGGGCAACAAGAGGTAGTGCGTATGGATCTGTACGAAGAAACTGCCGATATCAAAAAGCAAGCTTTCCTGCGTGAAGAAGTTAACATCAGGAAAGAAGTTGAAACAGATACGGTTGAGGCAACAGAAATACTGCGTAGCGAAGAGTTGGACGTGCATAAAGAAAAGCCTTAGAGCGCCAATAATTGAAGAAGGGTTTGTAGTTGCGTTGCCTTGGCCCATATTAGCGAGCCAAACTACCAGCCCACACAATCACTACAACAGTCAAAAAAGAAGGATGTTTTATCATGCGTAATCGCTGGCATTTACCCTTAGTTAAGGGATCGTTTTTAGCTTTAATCCTGAGTGTGAGTGGCACAAGTTTTGTGCTAAGTTCTCAGCAAGTTGCTGCTCAACAAGCCAAATCGACATTTCCTGATGTACCGTCGAATTACTGGGCGCGTCCATTTATTAAACCCTTAGCTGAAAAAGGCATTGTTACCGGATATCCCAACGGAATGTTTAGACCCAAACAAAAGGTGGATCGCGACGAATTTGCAGCGATGATTCGCCAAGCTTTCAACCGTCAAACAATAGCTAATAAAAATATACCCAGTGGAAGTGCGTTTAAGGACGTGCCTCAAGGCTATTGGGCAGAACGTCCGATTCAAGAAGCTTATGAAACGGGATTCATGAAAGACTTTCCGGGAAATCAGTTTCGTCCGCAGCAGCCACTGACTAAGGTACAAGCAATAGTTGACTTAATGAAAGGTTTAAATTTGAATTACGATCGCCCGGTTGCAACAAGTCAAGCCGCCAGCCGTGCAGTACCAGCAAATCAACGTCCAAGAGCGAAAAATCGTTTGATATTTCCCTTAGCATCAACTGTTTTAATGCAGCCGCTATTGCCTGTAATATCAAGGCAGCAGAAACCTACGCCGGCTAAAACTGTTCCGCAAACCACGGCGGCAAAAAGTACCGCAAAAACTAAAATTTCGGCATTAGAGTTTGTCAAATCATACTACAAAGATGCCGATCGGATTCCTAAAGATGCGGTTGATGCAGTAGCAGCAGCAACACAGGCAAATATAGTGGTTAACTATCCAGATGCGAGAGTTCTTAATCCGAACGAGTTACTCAGTCGGGGAAGTGCTACGGCGCTAATTCATCAAGCTTTGGTCAATCAAAAGCAGATAAAACCGCTTTCGGACAAGGCGGCTGTTAAGTACATTCCTCAGAGTCCGCGTCCCTAGTTTTGCGATCAAACCGAACTGTTTCTACACCGTTATTTAGTGTGACTTACGCACGATCGGTCATAAACCGGGCTTTTTTACGAAAATCCTTCGGTGTAACCCGCAGTAAGGATAAAAACCCGGTTTCTTTGATATTGGTGTGTAAGTCCTGTTAGTGTGATTCAAACAAATTTGTTAAAAAGGCGATATTTCGATTGGGAGAAAAATCAGGATAAAAAAATAAATCGCTGACTTTTAAGCCTAAAAATAGACTGACACCGATCGCCATTCCTAGAAATTAAAAGCAAAACGAATTTAGTCGAAAAAGCGATCGATAAATAGTCATCAGCAATTGACACTGAAATTCAGCTTGATTGTGGAATAAAAAATTATAACACCGTTAGTTATGCTATTTTGTTAGACAGTCCTCTACGCAGCTACTAGCTTATGTAGGCCCGCACTGCACGCTTTGCCGATCTGGGTAGTTTGTCAAAGTATTTTTTGCGTGCAGGACTGTTAAAATAATCGCAGAGCGATCGCAGGAAACAGTCATGCTATCAGTAAAAGAAGCAGAATCGATCATACTAAATTTGGCGCAATCCCTCGACAGTCAGCGGGATGTAGAAACTGTAGACTTGCTGGCAGCATCGGGGCGAATCTTGGCTGCCGCCGTCACTGGTTCCCTCGATTTTCCCTATTGGGACAATTCGGCAATGGATGGGTACGCGGTGCGGTTTGCTGATGTGGAAAACAGCAGTGCCGAAAAACCAACGGTACTCGAAGTAGTTGAGGAGATTCCAGCGGGATATCAGCCTGAAAATACTGTGAAATCGGGGCAAGCGGCGCGCATTTTTACGGGTGCTGTGATGCCTGCGGGTGCTGATACGGTGGTAATGCAGGAGGAAACGCGGCGTGAGGGCGATCGTATTTTTATCTTAGTTTCTCCTGAAAAACCGCAAGCATTTGTCAGGCACAAAGGTGCTTTTTATCAAGCAGGAACAACTTTGCTAACTCCCGGTACAGTTATCAATGCCCCAGAAATGGCGGTGTTAGCAACTGCACAGTGCATTCAAGTTCCGGTTTACCGCCGTCTGCGCGCAGCAATTTTTTCGACTGGTGACGAATTGGTATCGCCAGACGAACCTTTGGCAGCGGGTAAACTGGTAGACTCGAATCAGTATGCTTTGACTGTTTTGTTGACGAAAATGGGATTGGAAGTGGTAAGATTGGGGATTGTTCCTGATAATGAAGATGCGCTAAAAAAGGCGATCGCCCAAGCTGTATCGACAGCAGATGTGGTGCTTTCTACGGGTGGTGTCTCGGTAGGAGATTACGATTATATTGAGAAGATATTGGCGGATTTGGGAGGTAAAATTCACATTAGCGCTGTGGCGATTAAACCGGGGAAGCCTTTAACTGTTGCTCAGTTTAAACGAGATGGAAAAACTTCGGATTGTCTCTATTTTGGTTTGCCGGGAAATCCGGTTTCAGCTTTAGTTTGCTGTTGGCGGTTTGTTGTGCCTGCTTTGAGAAAGATTTCTGGACTTGGTGCGGATGCTTGGGGGCCGGAGTTTGTAAAAGCTCGGTGTCATGCTGAATTGCGATCGCACGGCAAGCGCGAAACTTATGTTTGGGGTAAACTACATTTAGTTGCCGGAATTTGGGAATTTGAACCTGCTAGCGGCAGCCAAAATTCAGCAAATTTAATTAACCTCGCTAATACAAATGGTTTAGCAGTTTTGCCACCAGCGGAAACTTGGATTTGGCCCGGCGAATTCGTTGAAGTTTTAAAAGTTAGTCATTAGTCATTAGTCAGTAGTCATTAGTCAGTAGTCATTGGTCAGTAGTCATTGGTCAGTAGTCAGTAGTCAGTAGTCAGTAGTCAGTAGTCAGTAGTCAGTAG